>JAABTV010000029.1 GCA_011389685.1 Paracoccaceae bacterium | reverse complement strand
CGCGCGGCGGGGGATTGACGCATGGCTCAGCCCGATATCACCTCCCGCAAGGGGTTCCTGGCCCGGAACCCGTCGGTCCTGTGGTTCCTGGGATGTCTTGGCCTGTTCACGCTTGGGGTCACGGTTCTGGCGCAGGGGTTCGGCCCTGCAACGCTGTCAACCTCGATGGTCAAGATCCTCGGCATGACGCTGTGCCTGTGCCTCATCGCCGTGGCGATGGACGTGGTCTGGGGCTATTGCGGTATCCTGAGCCTTGGGCATTTCGCCTTTTTCGGGCTGGGCGGCTATGCCATCGGCATGTGGCTGATGTATGCGCGCACCGAGGGGATCGTGGTGGAGTCGCTGGCCAGCGCCCCGATCCCGCCGACACAGGCCGAGACCCGGGACGCCATCGCGACGCAGATTTTCGGCGTCGTGGGCAGCAACGAGTTGCCCGCGCTCTGGGCCTTTGCGCATAGCCTGCCGCTGCAACTCATCATGGTGGTGCTGGTGCCGGGGCTTCTGGCGCTGGTGTTCGGCTGGCTGGCGTTCCGCAGCCGCGTCACCGGGGTTTACCTGTCGATCCTGACACAGGCGATGACGCTGGCGCTGTCGCTTTATCTTTTCCAGAACGACACCGGGCTGCGCGGCAACAATGGCCTTTCGGGGTTGCAAAACATCCCCGGCCTGCTGCACCTGCCGCAATCCACCGTGGCGCTGTGGTTCTTCTGGGCGTCGGCCGCGGCGCTTGGCCTTGGCTATCTTTTCTTCGCGTGGCTGCTCTCGGACAAGTTCGGCTCGGTCATCCGCGCCATTCGCGACAACGAGACGCGGGTGCGCTTCCTTGGCTATCACGTGGAAAGCTACAAGCTTCTGGTCTTCACCCTCACCGCCGTGGTCTCGGGCCTTGCCGGTGCGCTTTATTACCCGCAGGCGGGGATCATCAACCCGGCCGAAATCGCGCCCATCGCGTCGATCTACCTTGCCGTCTGGGTCGCCATCGGCGGGCGCGGGCGGCTTTACGGCGCGGTGATCGGCGCGGCGGTGGTCAGCCTTGCGTCAAGCTGGTTCACCGGCGGCGGCGCGCCGGATATCGAACTTGGCTTCTACACGATCAACTGGACCGACTGGTGGCTGGTGCTGCTCGGCCTCGGCTTTGTCGCCGTCACGCTGTTCTTTCCGCGCGGCATCGGCGGGTTGTTAGACTATCTGGTGAGGAAGCCATGACCACGTTGCTTGAAGTCTCGGGCGTTTCCGTCACTTTCGACGGCTTCCGCGCCATCAACAATCTCTCGTTCCAGATCGGTGAGCCGGAGCTGCGCGCGGTGATCGGCCCCAATGGCGCGGGCAAGACCACCTTCATGGATATCGTCACCGGCAAGACGCGTCCGGACGAGGGCCGGGTGATCTGGGGCGAAAAATCCGTCTCGCTGCTGGGGATGAGCGAAAGCGCCATCGCCCGCGCGGGGATCGGTCGCAAGTTCCAGAAACCGACCGTGTTCGAGGATCAGACCGTCCGCGAGAACCTCAGGCTGGCCCTGAAGAACAGGCGCGGGCCGCTCGACGTGCTGGTTCACCGCCGTGTCGGGGATGAGGCCGCAAGGATCGGGGAGCTGGCCGGGGAAATCGGCCTGCTGCATGAACTGCCGCGCCGCGCCGGAGACCTGAGCCACGGGCAGAAACAATGGCTGGAAATCGGCATGCTGCTGGCGCAGGATCCGCGGCTTCTGCTGGTCGACGAGCCGGCCGCCGGGATGACGCCGGCCGAGCGCGAACACACCACCGACATCCTCACGCGCGCCGCCCGGACCCGTGCGGTGGTGGTGATCGAGCATGACATGGAATTCGTCCGTCGCCTTGGCTGCAAGGTCACGGTGCTGCACGAGGGGTCGGTTCTGGCCGAGGGCAGCATCGACCACGTGACGCAGAACAAGGAGGTGATCGATGTCTATCTCGGGAGATGAGCGATGCTGAGCGTCAAAGACCTTACCCTCCATTACGGCGCCTCGCAGATACTGCATGACGTCGGCCTCACCGCCCGCCCCGGCGCGGTGACGGCGGTGATGGGCACCAACGGGGTCGGCAAGACCAGCCTTCTGAAGGCCATCGCCGGGCGGCATCCCTATAGCGGCGGGCGGATCACGCTGGACGGGGAAACGCTCGATCACCTCAGCGCCACGCAGGCCGCGCAATCGGGCATCGCCTATGTGCCGCAGGGGCGCGAGGTGTTTGCGCTGCTGACCGTCACCGAGAACCTGCAAACCGGCTTTGCCTGTCTGCCGAAGGCCGACCACGCGATCCCCGGGCGCATCTACGAGCTGTTTCCCGTGCTGCGGCAGATGAAGGACCGGCGCGGCGGCGACCTTTCGGGCGGGCAGCAACAACAGCTTGCGATTGCCCGCGCCCTGATTGGCCGGCCGCGCGTGCTCTTGCTGGACGAGCCGACCGAGGGCATCCAGCCCAATATCATCAAGCAGATCGGCGAGGTGATCGGGCTTTTGCGTGACGAGGGCGAGATCGCCATCGTGCTGGTCGAGCAGTTCTTCGATTTCGCCTATGGTCTGGCGGATCACCTGGTGGTGCTGAACCGGGGCGAGGTGCGGCTTTCCGAACCTGCGGTGACGGTCAAGCGCGACCGGCTGTTGCGCGAAGTGTCCATTTGACAGGCGGCCTGCCTGTAATTTGGGCAACGAGGCATGGGGTTTGCGGTTCCAATCGCCCCGCACCGGCCGGTGTCTGGCCGTTCGGGGAAATGACGATAGCCTCGGGCCGACAGTGACAAGAGACCCGCAATGACCGCCTGCCCCGCCCCGCCCCCGACGCATGAGCGCAGCATTGGTGCCGCGCATGTCACGCTCTTGCCGGGGCCGAATGGCGGGCGGCTTGACCGGTTGCATCAGCAGGGATCGGCCAAGGCGTTCCTGCATCCCGGCCTGTCGGGGCCGGAGATTGTCCTGCTCAACACCTCGGGCGGGCTGACCGGCGGGGATCGCCTGTCCTACCGCATCGACCTTGCGCCGGGATGTCGTGCCACCGGCACCACGCAAACCGCCGAGCGCGCCTATCGCAGCAGCACGGGCGCGGCCAATGTCACGGTGCATCACACGGTCGGGGCGGGGGGACATCTCGACTGGCTGCCGCAGGAAACGATCCTGTTCGAGGGCAGTCACCTTGCGCGCGATACGACCATCGACCTCGCGCCGAATGCCTCGTGCCTCATTCTCGAATCCGTGGTTCTGGGGCGCGCCGCCATGGGCGAGACGGTGACGCGCGTCACCCTGCGCGACACCCGCCGCATCACCCGCGCGGGCCGCCCGGTGCTGGTCGAGCCGCTGCACCTCTTCACCGATGCGCTGAGTGCCGGGCCTGCGGTTCTCGACGGTGCGCGCGCCTTTGCCACGCTGGCGCTGGTCTCGCAAGGCAGCGACGACGCGACCGGGCCGATCCGTGCCGCCCTCACCGAACCTGGCGTGACCGGGGGCGCCTCGGGCTTTGACGGCAAGCTGGTGATCCGGCTGATGGCCGGTGACGGCAGGCCCCTGCGCCGACAGATCGCGCGGCTTGTGCGGATCCTGCGCCCCGGCCCGCTGTCCCGCGTCTGGCAGATCGAGGAGGACCGACGATGAACCTCACCCCCCGCGAGAAAGACAAGCTCCTCATTTCGCTGGCCGCGATGGTGGCGCGCGGGCGGTTGGCGCGCGGCGTCAGGCTCAACCACCCCGAGGCGGTGGCGCTGATCACCGATTTCGTGGTCGAGGGCGCGCGCGAAGGGCGCAGCGTGGCCGACCTGATGGAGGCCGGCGCCCATGTCCTGACGCCAGATCAGTGCATGGAGGGCATCCCCGAGATGATCCATTCCGTGCAGGTCGAGGCCACCTTTCCCGACGGCACGAAGCTTGTCACCGTCCACGATCCCATCCGCTGAAAGGACCGTTCCGATGCGCTATGTGTTTCCCATCCTGTTCCTGCCCACGCTGGCCCATGCCCATGCCGGGCCGCATCTGCACCCGCATGGCATTGATGCGATGTGGCTGGTGGTGGTGGGCCTGCTCGCCCTTGCAGGCGGGTATCTCATCGGCCGGGGCCGCAAATGATCCCTGGAGAGCTTTTCCCTGCCCCCGGTGAAATCACACTGAACGAGGGCGCGCCCGTCACCGTGCTGGAGGTCGCCAATACCGGCGACCGGCCGGTGCAGGTGGGCAGCCATTACCATTTTGCCGAAGCCAATAGCGGCCTCAGCTTCGACCGCGCCGCCGCCCGTGGCCAACGCCTCGACATCCCGGCCGGCACCGCCGTGCGCTTCGAGCCGGGCCAGAGGCGGGAGGTGCGGCTGATCCCTTATGGCGGGGCGCGGCGGGTGTTCGGCTTCAACGGGCAGATCATGGGAGACCTCTGACATGTCCACCACCATCCCCCGCGCGTCCTATGCCGGCATGTATGGCCCGACCACCGGCGACCGGGTGCGGCTGGCCGATACCGATCTCGTCATCGAGGTCGAGCGTGACCTGACCACCTATGGCGAAGAGGTGAAATTCGGCGGCGGCAAGGTGATCCGCGACGGCATGGGACAGAGCCAGGCCACCCGCGCCGAGGGCGCCATGGACACCGTCATCACCAACGCGCTGATCGTCGATCACAGCGGCATCTACAAGGCCGACCTGGGGCTGCGCGACGGGCGCATCGCCGGGATCGGCAAGGCGGGCAACCCCGACACGCAATCCGGCGTCGATATCGTCATCGGGCCGGGCACCGAGGTGATCGCGGGCGAGGGCTGCATCCTCACCGCAGGCGGTTTCGACGCGCATATTCATTTCATCTGCCCGCAGCAGATCGACGATGCGCTGCATTCCGGCATCACCACCATGCTGGGCGGGGGCACCGGCCCGGCGCATGGCACGCTCGCCACCACCTGCACGCCCGGCGCGTTTCATACGGGGAGGATGCTGCAATCTCTGGACGCCTTCCCGATGAATTTCGGCCTTGCGGGCAAGGGCAACGCGAGCCTGCCCGGCGCCCTGGTTGAGCAGGTCCATGCCGGGGCCTGCGCGCTCAAGCTGCACGAGGATTGGGGGACGACACCCGGCGCCATCGACTGCTGCCTGTCGGTGGCGGATGACATGGATGTGCAGGTGATGATCCACACCGATACGTTGAACGAGAGCGGGTTCGTGGAAAACACGCTCAAAGCCTTCAAGGGCCGCACCATCCACGCCTATCACACCGAGGGCGCGGGTGGCGGGCACGCGCCCGACATCATGAAGGTGGTGGGGGCGCAGAACGTGCTGCCCTCGTCCACCAACCCGACCATGCCCTATACCGTCAACACCATCGAGGAGCACCTCGACATGCTGATGGTCTGTCACCATCTCGACAAGGCGATCCCCGAGGATGTCGCCTTTGCCGAAAGCCGCATCCGGCGCGAAACCATCGCCGCCGAGGATATCCTGCACGACATGGGGGCGTTTTCGGTGATGGCGTCGGACAGCCAGGCCATGGGCCGCGTGGGCGAGGTGATCATCCGCACCTGGCAGACCGCCGACAAGATGCGCAAGCAACGCGGGCGTCTGCCCGAAGAGACCGGCGACAACGACAATGCCCGCGTGAAACGCTATATCGCCAAATACACCATCAACCCCGCCATCGCCCACGGCATGAGCGCCCATATCGGCAGCATCGCGCCGGGCAAGCGTGCCGACCTGGTGCTCTGGAACCCGGCGTTTTTCGGCGCCAAGCCCGAGATGGTGCTGATGGGCGGCTCGATCGTGCTGGCACAGATGGGCGATCCGAACGGTTCGATCCCGGCGCAGCCGGTTCATTCGCGGCCCATGTTCGCGGCGTTCGGGCGGTCGGTGGAACGCTCTTCGGTGCTGTTCGTGAGTGCCGCGGCGCAGGCCGACGGGATCGGCGCGGCGCTGGGGCTGGCCAAGGACACTCTGGCGGTCACGAACACCCGCACCATCGGCAAGCGCGACATGATTCACAACGACCTCACGCCCGAGATCGAGGTGGACCCCGAAACCTACGAGGTGCGCGCGGGTGGTGAGTTGCTCACCTGCGAACCGGCGCGCGAATTGCCGCTGGCGCAGCGCTATTTCCTGTTCTGAGGTGCCTTCATGACCGATCTGCCCATTGCCCGCCGCCTGCTGGACCACGCCCCCGAAGCCATCGCGGATACTGTCGTGCTCGACTATGACGCGCGGCTGATGCGGCGCAAGCGGCTGGTGGGCAAGGGCGGGCTGGCCTTTCTGGCCGATCTGGCCGAGGTCACCAACCTTGACGATCACTGGGGCTTTGCGCTTGACGATGGCCGCGCCGTGGGGGTCGAGCCGGCGCCCGAAGAGCTGATCGAGGTGCGCGGCGACCTCGCGCGGCTGGCCTGGCATATCGGCAACCGGCACACGCCCTGCCAGATGGGGGTCGATCACCTGACGATCCGACATGATCACGTGATCGAGGCGATGCTCACCCATCTCGGCGCCACGCTGACCCCGGTCACCGGTCCGTTCCGCCCCGAGGGCGGCGCTTATGGGAAGGGGCGCACGATGGGGCATGATCATGGCCACACACATCACGCCCATACCCATGCCTGATGCTGACACCCGCGCATCTCACCTTGATCCAATGGCTGTCGCCCGCCTTTCCGACCGGGGCCTTCGCCTATTCCCACGGGCTGGAACACGGGATCGCCGCCGGCCTTGTTCATGACGCGGCCAGCCTTGGACTCTGGGTGACGAATATCCTGCGCTTCGGCGCGGGCTGGCAGGATGCGGTGCTTCTGGCCCACGCGCTGGCGGGCGATTGCGAGGCGCTGGACGATCTGGCTCGCGCGCTTGCGCCTTGTGCAGAACGGTTACAGGAAGGGCGGGAACAGGGCGCGGCACTGGCCCGCACGGTCACGGGGATCACCGGGCGCGCATTGCCACCCCGGATGCTTCCGGTCGCCCTTGGCGAGGCGGCAAGCGCCCTCGACCTGCCCACAGAAGACGTGATCGCGCTTTATCTACAAGGCTTTGCCGGGAACCTGGTCACCATCGCGATCCGTCACGTTCCGCTGGGCCAGACCGAGGGGCAGGCCGTGCTGCACCGCCTCGCGCCGCTGATCCACAGGCTAGCCGGCGATGCCGCCACGGCGCCGCTCGATGCGCTGGGCAACTGCGCGCTGGCCGGCGACCTGGCGGCACTTTGCCATGAAACCCAAGAGATAAGGATATTTCGCACATGACCGGAACGGCAATGAACGGCCCGCTGCGGGTGGGTATCGGCGGCCCGGTGGGCGCGGGCAAGACCACGCTGACCGAGGGGCTGGCGCGGGCGCTGGCGTCGCGCTGCTCGATGGCGGTGATCACCAATGATATCTATACGCGCGAGGACGCGGAGCATCTCATGCGCGCGCAGGTGCTGCCCGGCGAGCGTATTCGCGGCGTCGAAACCGGCGGCTGCCCGCATACCGCGATCCGCGAGGATGCCTCGATCAACCTCGCCGCCGTGGCCGAGTTGAGCGCCGCTTTCCCCGATCTGGACCTGATCCTGATCGAATCCGGGGGCGACAACCTCGCTGCCACGTTCAGCCCCGAACTGGCCGACCTGACGATCTATGTGATCGACACCGCCGCCGGTCAGGACATCCCGCGCAAACGCGGCCCCGGCCTGACCCGGTCGGACCTTCTGGTGGTCAACAAGACCGACCTCGCGCCTCATGTGGGTGTCGATCTCGTGCAGCTTGAATCCGACACCGGCCAGGCGCGCGGCGCGCGTCCCTATGTGCTGGCGCAGTTGCGGGAGGGCAGGGGGCTGGAGCAGGTCATCCGCTTCCTGGAAACCGATGGCGGGTTGTTGCTGTCGCCCCGCTGCGCGGCGGCGGACCGGCCCGGCGATGCGTCTGCAATGGCCATGCCGCGGCCCGGAACCGATAGCTCCT
This sequence comes from Paracoccaceae bacterium, assembly GCA_011389685.1. Lineage (GTDB taxonomy): Bacteria > Pseudomonadota > Alphaproteobacteria > Rhodobacterales > Rhodobacteraceae > Aquicoccus. The sequence continues at coordinate 34,908 of JAABTV010000029.1, read as the reverse complement.
GACCGGGAAGGCGCTCCCCGCTCGGAGCGCGGTGTCACCGGTGGCACGCGCGCACGGATCGGGCCAATTTTCAGCGAATCAAGCGCGCAAGGGTCGCAGAATCCAAATTTGCCGATGCGCGCGTTTGTCCTTGTGCTAATTCAATTCCATGGACATCGTTCTCGTCACAACCGTCATTGCATCGCTGTTTCTCGTCATCGGGATAGCGGAGCCGTTGGCGGCGCGGTTGCGGCTGCCTTACACCGTGATCCTGGCCGTTCTTGGCATCCTGATCGGTGCCGGGGCCATCTTTTTTCTGCGAACCGAATTGACCGACGCGCTGAACCCGGTGGCCGAGGCGATCCTGGAACTGCCGATCCGGTCCAACGTCTTTCTCTATGTCTTCCTGCCGACGCTGCTGTTTCAGGCGACATTGGGGGTGAACCTGCGTCGCATGCTCGACGACTGGGTGCCAATCCTGGTTCTGGCCGTCGTGGCCGTGGTCGTGGCGACGCTCAGCGTGGGCTATGCCCTGTCCTGGGTCAGCACACTGCCGCTGGCGGCCTGTCTGTTGATCGGCGCCATCGTGTCCACCACCGATCCCTCGGCGGTGGTCTCGATCTTCCGATCAATCTCGGCGCCGCGTCGGCTTGCGCGGATCATCGAGGGCGAGAGCCTGCTGAACGACGCCGCGGCGATCGCCCTGTTCGGCCTGTTCATGGGCTTCGTGATGCTGGGCATACCGGATCCGAACCTCGCCGAGGCGCTGGCCCGCTTCCCGGTGCTGATCCTGGGCGGCGCCTTTACCGGCTGGCTGGCGGCGCGAGTCGCGGTCTGGGTGATGGCACTGTTCAGCCGGCACGAACTGGCGCAGATCTCGATCTCGGTGGCGCTGCCCTATCTCGCCTATATCGGGGCCGAGCAGAGCGTCGGGGCCTCGGGTGTGATCGCGGTGGTCGCCGCCGGGCTGACGCTGAACCTGACCGGCCCCGGGCGCCTGCCGCCGCAGGCCTGGGCGAACCTGCGTGAGCTTTGGGACGTGCTGGCACATTGGGCCGGGGCGCTGATCTTCATCCTCGCCGCGCTGCTGATTCCGCGGTTGCTGGAGGCGGTGCGGGTCGAGGATTTCATTCTCGTCGGCGTGGTGATCCTCGCCGCTGTCGCCGCGCGGGCGGTGATCCTGTTCGGTCTGCTGCCGCTTCTGACCGCGCTCAAGGTCTCGCCAGCAGTGGAGCGACCCTACCGGGTCGCGATCCTCTGGGGCGGCTTGCGGGGTGCTGTGACGCTGGCGCTGGCGCTTGCGGTGACCGAGAGCTTCCGGGTTCCCGACGGGATCCAGCGCGTGGTCGGCATTCTCGCCACCGGCTTCACGCTGTTCACGCTGATCGTGCAGGGCACGACGCTGCGCTGGGTCATCGGCCGGCTCGGACTTGACCGGCTGTCGCCGATCGACGAGGCGCTGTCGCGGCAGGTGGTCGCCGTGGCGCTGCAGACGGTGCGCGAGGATGTGGCGCGCACCACCGAGAATTACGAGCTGAGCCACGACATCGTCCGCTCCGAGGCCAAGCGCTTCGGCGAGAGGCTGGATAACGCGGTGCGGTCGGCCGAGGCGAGTTCGGACATCCTGGACCGTGACCGGGTGACGCTCGGGCTGATCGCGCTGGCCGGCCATGAACGCGACACCATTCTTGCCCGGGTGCGCGAGCGAACGATCTCGGCACGCATGGCGGAACAGGTGCTGTCGGATGCCGACCGCCTGATCGAGAGCGCGCGCTCGGGCGGGCGCAGCGGTTACAACCGCGCCGCGCGGCGCAGCGTGGCCTATGGCCGGGCTTTCCGGGCCGCGAGCCTGTTGCACAGCCGGTTTCGCCTGCCGGGACCCCTTGCCCGGATGACGGCGGACCGGTTCGAACTGCTGTTGTCGCAACGCCTGGTGCTGCGGGATCTCGGAACCTTCATCGACGGTCGTATCCGCCGCATCCATGGCCGACGGCTGGCGGTCCTGTTGCACGAGTTGTTGTCTCGTCGGATCGATGCGGTCGAAACCGCCCTCGAAGGTCTCCGGCTGCAATACCCCGGCTATGCCGAGGAGCTTCAGCGCCGGTTCATCCGCCGGACAGCGCTCAGGCTCGAAGAGCGCGAATACGCCGCCATGCGGGAGGACGGTCTGATCGGAGCGGAAGTTCATACCAAGCTCATGGAGGATCTGGCCGCGCGCCGTGCCGCGGCAGAGAGGCGCCCACGCCTCGATATCGCATTGCAGCGGGTCGAACTGGTTCGGCAGTTTCCGCTCTTTCAGGGGCTTGGCGAGGCCGGTCTGAAACGGCTCGGACGGGCGTTTCAGACCCGCTATGTCAATGCTGGCGATATCATCATCCGCAAGGACAGCCCGGCCAGGAGCGTGTTCTTCATCGCATCCGGTGCCGTGGAGATCCAGACCGCCGGACAGACCTGGCGGCTGGGACGCGGCGAGATGTTTGGCCAGATGGCGATCCTGATGAAAAAGGCCCGTCGGGCCGAGGTGCGTGCGATTGCGCCTTCGACGCTGCTGGTGCTGGACGAGTCGCGTTTCAGACGTCTGCTGGAGCGTAGCAAGGTGGTGCGGGACGCCGTACGTGAGAGCGCGGAAAAGCGCGGAATCGCGCCGGAAGATCTGTTCTCGGCCGAGGACGCATAACGCCGGACCCGACAGCCCCCGCAACCGGCGCATCTGCCCCTCGGGCCGCGCGGCCAGTGGTTTGGAGGCTGTTGCGTCGCATTGGGTTTGGCTGGCGAACAACGAAAGGGCAGCGCCCGACCCGGAGTGGGTGCGAAGCGCCCGCCCTTGGGGGCGGGGCGGGCGCTGCCCGGGCTGCAAGCAGCCCGGGCAGAATGAATTGGATCGAGTGCAACACCCTCCAACCGTTCCGATCCGCCGCTCCGACGAGACATACTTGCAGTTCAGGGCAACAGGGTTCAAATGATGGCGTGGCGCATCCGCGACGAGACCCATTCGCTCAAGACCACCGTTGCGAGGATCAGAAGCAGGATCACGGTGACCTGGCTCCAGGCGAGCGTGTTGAGCGACGCCTGAAGCTTGAGCCCGATGCCGCCTGCGCCAACCAGCCCCAGGATGGTGCTTTCTCGGATGTTGATATCCCAGCGAAACACCGAGATGCCCCAGAAGGCAGGCATCACCTGTGGCACGATACCATAGCTCAGCACCTGTGATCCGCTTGCGCCGGTGGCCTCGATCGCCTCGATCTGGCGCAGATCGGTTTCCTCGATCGCCTCGTAAAGCAGCTTGCCGACAAACCCGATCGAGCGCAGCGCGATGGCGACGATCCCGGCGAGCAGGCCCGGCCCGATGATCGCGACCAGCAAGAGCGCCCAGATCAGCGAGTTGATCGAGCGCGAGGCGACGATCACGAACAGCGCAACGGGCCGCAGGATGTGCAGTGACGGCGTGGTGTTGCGCGCCGCCAGAAACGCCACCGGCACGGCCATGAGCACGCCACCGATGGTGCCAAGGGTCGCAATGTTGATCGTGTCCCAGAGAGGCCCCCAGAGCTCGGGCAGGTAGGACCAGCGCGGCGGCATCATGCGGTTGCCGATATCGGCGGCCTGCCGGGGTGCGTCGGCGACAAAGATCCAGATCGTGTCGCGGGTCATCATCTGCCAGCACCAGACGAACAGCGCCACCAGCCCCAGCCAGCCGATCCACATGAACAGCCGCTTGCGCGGCGTGCGATGCGCCCAGACCTGGCTGTAATGGGTGATCTCGCTCATTGAAGGAACTTTCGCAGGTAGCTTGAGCCGTATTCGGCGACCATGACCAGCCCGATGATGATCAGCAGGATCGCCCCCGCACTGTCATATTCATAGCGGTCGATGGCGGTGTTGAGCGTCGCGCCGATCCCGCCCGCGCCGACGATGCCGATCACCGCGCTTTCGCGGAAGTTGATGTCGAGCCGGTAGAGCGACAGCCCGATCAGACGCGGCATCACCTGCGGCTGCACCGCGTAGTTGACCAGCTGGCCCCAGGAGCCGCCGGTCGCGCGGATCGCCTCGACCTGGGTCGGGTCGATTTCCTCGATGTCGTCGGCCAGCAGCTTGGCGATGAAGCCGATGGTGGCGAAGCTGAGCGTGAGGAATCCCGCGAACGGGCCGAAACCGAACATCGCGACCAGGAATATCGCGATGATGATTTCCTGCAGGGACCGGCTGACCGCGATGATGCCGCGGCAGAAGTAATAAACCCCGCGCGGCGCTAGGTTGCGCGCCGCCCCGATGCCGATGGGCACCGAGATGATCACGCCGATCACCGTCGAGGTCAGCGTCATCGTAAGGCTCTCCGACAGGCCCTTGCCGATGTCTTTCCAGCGGCTGGTGAAATCGGGTTGCAGGAAGCCCATGATGAAGCGCTGACCGCGCTCCAGCCCTTCGTAGACGCGTGACCAGTTGACCTCGACCGTGCCGATGGCGAGGACCAGGTAGACGGCGATGCCGATCTGCAAAGCGACGCGCCAGCGCCGGTCCTTGACGATCTGCGGCGGGCGGCGCCAGGTCGTGGGATAGGCGGGGGTCGTCATTACGCCAGCGCCGCGATCCGGGCGCGCGCATCCGCCTCGGCTTCGGCCTGTTCCTCGTCGCCCTGGCGCATGGCGTTCCAGTCCTCTTCGCCGTAGATCGTGGTCAGCGCCGCCTCGGTCAGCTCCCCGGGCGGGCCGTCGAACACCACACGACCGGCGCGCAGCCCCACGATGCGCTGCATGAATTGCTGCGCGAGCGGCACGTCGTGGATGTTGACGATGGCGGGCAGGCCACGCTCGGCGCAGATCTCGGTCAGCAGGCGCATGATCTGGCGGGAGGTCTTGGGGTCGAGGCTGGCGGTGGGTTCATCGACCAGCAAAAGCTCGGGGTCCTGCGCGAGCGCGCGCGCGATGCCGACGCGCTGGCGCTGTCCGCCCGAGAGCGCGTCGGCGCGCTTGTCGGCGTGATCGATCAGCCCGACCCGGTCGAGCAGCTGATAGGCGCGCTGGATATCCGCGCCGGGGAACTTGCGCAGGAAACTGCGCCAGAATGGCACATATCCCAGCCGCCCCGACAAGACATTCTCCATCACCGTCAGCCGTTCCACCAGTGAATATTCCTGAAATATCATGCCGATCCGGCGGCGCTGGCGGCGCAGGTCGCGCTTGCCAAGCCGGACCAGATCGAGATCGCCCAGCATGACCTTGCCCGAGGTCGGCTCGACCAGCCGGTTGATACATCGGATCAGGGTCGATTTACCCGCGCCGGATGGCCCGATCAGCCCCATGATCTGCCCCTTGGGCACCTCCAGCGTCACGTCGCTGAGCGCGGTCTCGCCGGTCTTGTAGGTTTTCGACAGCCCTTCAAGGGTCAGCATGGCGGTCTCTTCATGAAAGCGCTGTGGGCGGCGCGAGCCGCCCACAGATCGGAACAGGCAGGATGGATCAATTGCAGTCGTAGGTGACGTTGTTGGCTTCGTCGATCGTGCGGATCACGGCCCAGTCGTCCTTGAACGTGATCGGGATGAACTGTGCCTCGCCCGACTTCTCGAATTCCTCCAGAAGCTTGGTCCCCTCCCAGTCAAAGCTGAAGAACGCCTCCTTGATCTTTTCCTGCAGGTCGGGATGCAGGTTGTGGGCGGTCCCGTAACCGGTCGTCGGGAAGGTTTGCGATTGGTAGACCACCTCGATCTGATCGGGCGAGATCACGTCGCGGTCGATCATCCGCGCCTTGACCGAGTTGGCGATCGAGGCGGCGATGTAGTCCTTGTTGGCCACGCCGAGGATCGAGTTGTCATGTGCGCCCGAGAATGATGTGTCGAAATCCTCGTTTGCGACCATGCCGAACTCGCCCTTGAGAAGCGCGGAGGGGGCCTTGAAGCCCGAGTTCGACGTCTCCGACGTGAAGGTCAGTTCCTTGCCCTTGATGTCCTCGACGCTTGCGATGCCCGAGTCGGGGTAGGTGATGATTTCCATCTCGTAGCCGAAGGAGCCGTCCGCGGCCGCCATCATGGCAAAGGGACGAAAGCCGGCGCAGGCAACGGCGATCGGGTTCGATCCGGTGTTGAAGCCCGCCACATGCAGGCGGCCCGCGCGCATCGCCTCGATCTGCGCGGCGTTGGATTGCACCGGGAAGAACTGGACCTTCTTGCCGGTCACCTCGGCCAAGTGATCGAGAAAGCCCTGCCACACCTCGGCATAAACCGCCGGATCCTCGACCGGCGTATAGGCAAAGATCAGGGTGTCGGGGTCGCGCAATTGCGCGCTGTCCTCGGGGATATCGGCGATCAGGTCGCCATCCTTGTCGGTGTAGCGGTCACTGAGCTTGAACTCGGCATGGGCGGGCAGTGTGAGGCACAGCGTGGCGATGGCGGTAATGGCAGCAGTCGTTCTCATGATGATCCCCTTTTTCATGATTTCAACCCGGTCGGTATCGGGCGAGAGTAACAGATTTCTAACATTCCGGGAGGTTTTTTGTCAGCGGGCTGCGGTCGACGCCGTGCCGTCGACCGCAAGGCGTCGGGGCCGACATGTTGCTGTCAGAAATAGCCACTGACGAGGCTGGTCGAAATCAGGCGCCAGCCATCGGCGAGAACGAAGAACGAAAGCTTGAACGGCAAGGAGACGAGCGCCGGGGGAACCATCATCATGCCCATCGACATCAGCACCGCGGCAACGACCAGGTCGATGATCAGGAACGGCAGGAAGATCAGGAAACCGATCTGGAATGCCCGTGAGATTTCCGACAGCATGAAGCCGGGAACAAGGATCGAGAGCGGCGCGTCCGCGTAGGCCTGCTGATCCGGTGGACCGGGCCGCAAGGCGGCGAGCGCGTCGAAGGTGCCATGGTCCAGCCGGCTTGCCATGAACTCCCGAAACGGTTTCAGCGCCTTGGTGAAAGCCTCGTTTGGGCCGATCGCCTCGGATATCATCGGAGCCACGCCGCTGTCCCAGGCTTCCCGGAAGACCGGTTCCATGACGAAATAGGTCAGAAAGAGTGACAGGCTGATGATGAAAATGTTCGGCGGGGATTGCTGCAACCCGATGGCCTGCCTCAGAATGGACAGGACCGTCACGATCAGGGGAAAACAGGTCAGGACGATGGCAATTCCCGGTGCCAGGCTGAGGATCGTGATCAGCGTGATCAGCGTGACGGACGTGCCGGTGACGGACCCGTTTTCATTGAAGAGGCCAAGAACATCCTGGGATGATGCGTCTGACGGAAGAAAGAGGAGAAAAAGCAGAACGGCTATCGGCAACAGCAGCCGGCCCAGGGCCTGAATCTTCATTTCGGGTTTCCGTCCCTGCGGACAATCTCGGTCAGACGCACGGCAAGTTGACCCGCGTTCTTGCCCTCCATCTCCTCCAGCTCTCCCCGCGCGATGAGCTGGTCGCCAACGAACAGCTCCACGGGATCATCGACGCGGGAATCCAGTGGGAGGATCGAATTCCGTTCCATGTGCAACAGGTCGTGGATCGTCGGATGCGCCTTGCCGACCGAAACCGTTACCTCGATGGGAACCGTGGCAAATGCATTGCTGTTGGCGCGAGATTTCACCTGCTCCGGGGCGCTGTCATCCATGTTCGATTCCTTTCGTCGATTCCGGCTCCAGTTTCTCGAAGAACCCTTCGATGGCACTCCTGATCTCGGCGAGAACACCATCGAGGTCGACCTGCTGTTCCGATTGCTGGTAGCGCAGATAGGCCTGTCCTTCGCCCAGCATCGGGTCCGCTTTCAAACTCACATTCCGGAACTTTTCATGTTCGAGAATCCTGGATAACGGCTCGATGTTGTCGGGGCATACGATGATCTCGGCCTCGTGGGCCATCGCACCGGCGGCGGCTTTCTCGAGTTGGAGCATGAGATAGGAAGAGAAATTCGACAGGGCGATTTCAGGCAGAATCTTTCCGACAACGTCCTCAAGAAACGGCTTGAGAGAGTTCAGGATCATCGTGTGCGCCTCGTGATAGGAGAAGCTGATCTGCTGAAGGTTCTTCTCGAGATCGTGCGTGATCCTGTTCGCATCGTCTTCCTTGGACTTGATCGCGTCGTCCCAACCCGCGTTATACCCACTTTCGAACGCGGTCAGCTTTTGCTCCTCGAGCCGGTCCTCGGACATCGCGACCACCGGCTCGGACGTGGCCGCGGAAGAATCGAAACTTTCCAACAGGTGAGAAATGCCCATCAGGTTTTCTCCTCACTGGGTTCGAGCCAGTTGCGCAGCACCTCGACGGTCTCGTCCTTGCGTTCTTCAATCAATGCCCGCAGGCGCGCGACGGGGTCTTCCGTGACCTCCGACAGCGGGCTGTCCGAGGATTGCCTGTCGCGGGCGGGGATCAGTTCCATACCGCTCATGTCCCTTGGCTCGTCGTCGATCTCGCCGGTCAGTGTGGCCTGAGGATCATTTCGTGACCCCGCGGGAAGCCCCGAGGGCCGGGCCGGGCCAGGCAGTCCGGTTTCCGATGTGCGCTCGGCCCTGCTCAGCATCGGGCGCAGCACGAAGAACACGAGCACGAGCACGAGCACGGCCAGAACGGCAAGCTGGATTAGCGACATGACATTGATGTTGAGCCTGCTGAGTAGGGACGCGTCGGGAAGGCTTCCCATCGGTGAACCGGTCTGGAAGGCCATGGATTTGATCGTGATCCTGTCGCCCCGGTCCGGGTCGAAACCGACGGCGGATTCAACCAGCTCCCTGAGGTTGGCAAGCTCGGCATCGGATCGCGGTTCACTCGTGGGCGGTTCGGATTCGGCGGCGACCTGCGCGTTGTTGACCAGGGCCGCGACGGTTATGCGCTTGATGGTGCCAGGTTGCTTTTCGACCCGGCGGTTGACCTCGGAGACTTCGTAATTGATCCGCTCTCGCGTCCTGCTCTCCTGGCTGGTCGCGCTGTCGTCGGACGCCGCGTCGCCATCCGGGAGGTTGGACGCAACCCCGACATTGCCACCGTTCTTCTGACTGGAACTGTTGGCGTCTTCCTCGGTATCCACGCTGATCGCGACCCGTCCGTCGGGATCGAAACGCCGCTCATGGATCTCCTCGCTTTCATTGAAGGTCTCGATATTGATCTGCACGACCGCATTGCCAGGCCCCACGCGCGCTTCGAGCAGGCTCTGAACGCGCTTCCTCAGGGCTTCGGACTTCTGGTCGGAATTCTCGATCGTTCCGGTGCTGTCAGATGTTTCGATCAGACCTCCGTGGCTGTCCACGATCGCGACATTGTCGGGCGTCAGGCCGGTAACGGCCGAGGCGACCAGGTGTCTTATGGCCATTGCCTGCGATCCCGAAAGAACGCCGTTCGGGGTTGTCACCGACACGGATGCACCGGGACGGGTTCCGGTCGTGAACGGCCTTGCCTCCATGTTGGCGATATGGACCCGCGCGGCCGAAACATACGGCGCCGAGGAGATCGACCGGGCCAGTTCGCCTTCCCGGGCGCGCCAGACCGCGACGTTGAACATCTGAGAGGTCGTGCCGAACCCGTTGAGATTGTCCAGCAGTTCATATCCTTTCGCGGACATGCCCGGCAGACCTTCGCTGGCCAGGGTCAGGCGAAGCGTGTCGCGCTGTGCGTCATCGACCCAGATGGCATCGCCGCGAACCTGATAGGCGACCCCCCGGTTTTCCAGCGCCAGCACGACATCGCCCGCGGTGGCGCCCTCAAGTCCCGCGTAGAGCAATCCGTAGTTCGGACTGCTCGCGCTGCGATAGATCGCGAAAAGCGTCGACAAGACCGCCAGGAAGGTCAGGACGACGATGACCTTGCGGCGATTTTCCAGGCTTGCCCAGACATCTTTCAGTTGAACCAACACTGATCTCCGATTCTTGCGGTGGTGCGATGTTCAACCATTGCTTGGCCCATCTCACTTAACATTTGGTTAGGAGCATCCGGCTATTCTCGGGTCAGACGCAAAACCGGGATTCGAGTGATGGACGATCCAAAAACGGATGAAATCAATGAGTTGGAAGGTGGCTCCAAGCGATCGGGGAGGCGAGCGCTGATTGGAATCGTTTTCCTGCTGATCGGCGTGTCCGGCGGCTTCGCGTCCTCGTATGCCGGACTCATTCCCGCCTTTCAGACGGGACAATCGGAAGATACGAGCGCCGGTCCCGACGGAACGGAAATGTTCGCTGACGTCGCCTTTGTCCCGATTGAACCCCTGATCATCTCATTGCTCGACAAGGGCGAGCCAAGGCACCTTCGGTTTCGTGCGAAACTCGAAGTTCCGAAGGGCTACGAGAAGGATGTAACCGTGGTTTTGCCGCGGATTGTCGATGTCCTGAACGGTTATCTGCGGGCACTGGATTATGCCGACATTGCGCAACCATCCAGCCTGATCCGTTTCAGGGCACAAATGCTGCGCAGAATAACAAGCGTCGTCGGGCCGGACCGTGTGAACGATCTCCTGATAATGGAATTCGTGTTGACCTAGGAGAAAGTATGGAACTCATCGCTGACATTATTCTAGCAATAGGTGCCGCGGTGGTCAGCATCTATTGCTATTCCATCGCAAGGCGCCTCGCGCGCTTCAATGACCTGGACTCCGGGGTCGGTCAGGCAATCGCGCTCCTCTCGGCCCAGGTGGACGACCTTTCGCGGATCCTCACCAGTGTTCAGGAAATGGATGCCGCCTCCAGCGCCACCTTGACGGATCTGATCGATCGGGCCGAAACGGCGGCGAAACGGCTCGAGTTGATGGTCGCGGCCATGCACGACCTTCCCGCCGAAGATGAGGCCCAGCCCAAGGAACAGACCGCGCCGCCAGAACCGGTTTTCTCAAGGCGGTCATCGGGTTGAGATTGAAAGAGCAGGGGGCCGCTTTGCCTGAACGGAAGAAGAGAGCCAAACGAAGGCCCACGTTGCGGGCGTTGCTGATATTGTCGGTCCTGTTGATGGCCTCGGCTGTCCTCAGGCTTGGCACCGACGTCCGACAGGCAGTCGCACAACAACTGGAGTTGCAATCCGATGCAACCGGACGGGAACGCCTGGAGCCGGAAAACTGCCAGCCGGAACCCGGAGTCGCAGCCACGCTGAAAGCGCTCGCAAAGCGCGAAGACAAATTGAGGCGACAGGAAGAAGCCGTCGAAGCCCGGGCGCAGAAAATCAGGCAAGGCGAACGCATGCTGGCCCGGCGCCTGGCCGATCTGGAGACGACCGAGGCGGAACTGAGAAAGACGCTCGCGATTGCCGACGGCGCGGCAGAGAACGATCTGGCCAGATTGACAGAAGTCTATGAAAGCATGAAGGCCAAGGATGCGGCCGGGCATTTCGAGCGGATGGACCCGGAATTCTCGGCCGGTCTGCTTGGCCGGATGAACCCGAAGGCGGCTGCGGGAATTCTGGGAAAACTCGATCCCGACCAGGCCTACCAGATCAGCGCGATCCTCGCCGGGCGGAATGCCAACGCACCAAGGAACTGAAGCGGGCGACCACGCCTGGTGCGTCAGAGATGGCGCATATCGGAAAACGAAAACAAGTTATGGGACTGTATTTGCGATGATGGGCCTGGTCGGAATAGTCGTCGTGTTCGTCATGGTTTTCGGCGGCTACATGCTCGCCGGTGGAAACCTGATGATCATCATGAAGGCATTGCCATTCGAATTGATGATGATCGGAGGGGCCGCTGTCGGTGCGTTCCTGATTGCCAATGATATGACTGCGATAAAACTGACTGCAAAGGATATCAAAAAGATATTCAAGGGGCCGAAATGGGAGAAGAGTGACTATAACGACTTGCTGTGCCTGCTGTTCGAACTGATCAACCTGTCCCGAACCAATCCGGTCGCCATCGAGCAACATATCGATAATCCCAACGACAGTGACATCTTCGGAAAATACCCTCGGATCCTCGAGGATGTGGAAGCGACCGATCTTATCGGAGACACGATGCGCGCGGCCGCTTCGAACTATGACGATCCGCACCAGGTCGAGGAAGTTCTGGACAAGCGGATGGAAGCCAGCGTCCATCACGCACTTCATTCCAGCCATTCCCTCCAGAACGTGGCCGACGCATTGCCAGCCCTCGGAATTGTTGCCGCCGTCCTGGGTGTGATCAAGACCATGTCCTCCATTGATCAGCCGCCTGAAGTGCTCGGAAAGATGATCGGCGGGGCTCTTGTCGGCACGTTCCTGGGTGTCTTTCTCGCCTATGGTTTTGTCGGCCCGTTCTCTGCCAAGCTGAAGGTCGTCGTCGAAGATGAAAGCAATTTCTACAAGCTGATCCGCGAAGTCCTGATCGCGAGTCTGCACCATCATTCGCCAAGTATCTGCATCGAGGTCGGGCGCCAGAACATTCCCATCACCCATCGGCCCAGCTTTTCAGCTCTTGAGGTTCAACTGAAAGAGATCAAGAAAGCAGCGTGAAAATGACATCTGCACGGATTATCCGCTGGCTGTTTCTGGGGACATTCCTGTTGTTCACGTTGGCCGTGAACGCAAATGCCGATTCAATCAGAGTCCGTGGAGGCGAGCATGGCGGATTCACGCGTCTTGCACTTGACCTGCCAGAGAATACCGGCTGGAAGATCACCCAAAGCGATGATGGCTACCACGTGGCTTTCGCGAATTCCGGGCATGTCCTGGACACGTCGAATACGTTTCAGAAGCTGAACGCGGACCGCATCAGATCCGTGAATGCGATCAACGACGGGTCGGTCTTGAGCATCGCGTTGAATTGCGATTGCCCGGTAAGGTCCTTTCTTCTCGGAGACAGGATGCTGGTCCTGGATTTCTCGAATGCTGCCTCCGCAGATCACTCACCCACAATGAATCGGGTCTCCGCCAGGGCGAATGAGTCCGACAGGATACCGGAACGCGCCTGGCTGGAGTTTTCGAGAGCCGGGGGTGAGCCGAACACGGTCGTCGCGGGGAAGACGACACATCGGGCCGGACCTTCGCAGCCCCATCATTCGCTGCATGAATACGCATCCCTGCTGCTGGATCTGAGTTTTGAATTCGGGCGGAGCGGCAAAGGCGCGGTGAGGGCGGTCGAGCGCGAAGACCCGATCCCCGGCGAAGATCGGCTTCCGATCAACTTTCGCGCCCGCAATGGGTCCGAGGAACCTGGCCCGGACACTGCACCATCAAGCGAGACGCGAGCGGGCAACACCATCGACTGCCTGATGATCGAGGATCTCGACATCGCGTCATGGGGGCGTCCCGAGGCCTTCAGCAGCGACGTTTCGAAACTCCGAAGGCAGCTATATCGCGAGTTCGACACTCTTGATCACGAGGTCGCCGGAAAACTGGTCAAACTTTACATCTACCATGGCTTTTTCGATGAGGCGTCCCTGCTTTCGAGACAGATTGCGGACGAAAAAGAGCCTCTTCTGGCCATATTCAAGGCATTGGAACGCGCCTCGGTGACGGGCGAACGCTCAATGCCCGATCATTCGATCTGTCCCGAAAGCTCTCCACTGTGGGCCTTCCTGTCCCGGAATCCGGAGGATGACCGGTTTGAACCGGACACGACCGGCATCATGTCCGAGTTCAGCCGACTGCCGGGTCTTGTTCGCAACATCGTGACGCGAGAATTGGTGGAGCGCCTGATTCGCCATGGCCATGTTGACGCATCGGAAGAAGTCCTCGGGATGGCGGCTCGTGGCGGCGGGGAAGAAGACGGGATGGTTCTTCTGGCTGAAGGGATGTTGAAAAAGGAAAAGGGGCTCAGCGAGGAAGCGCATTCCGCGTTCGCCCAGGCCTCGCAGGCGAATAACGAAAGCTCTCCCAAGGCGACGATTGAGATGGTCGCTGCATTGTCTGCGGAAAATGCCCCGATGGATTATTCCGAGGCCCAACGGATCGGTGTCCTGGCTCACGAATACAAGGGGAGTCCCGAGGAGTCGGAGTTGCGGCACGCAAGTGTCAAGTCCCTGGCGATGGCCAGTTCCTATGAAGAAGCTCTCGTCGAGTTGGGAAGGCTGAGGGAGTCCATTGATGCAGAGGGCTTTGAAAAAGCTCGGAACTTTGTTTTTCAGAAGATTTCGCAGAACGCGCCTGATGCCCTGTTCCTGACAACCGCCTTGGGCCTGGACGGTGACGCGCGGAACGAACTGTCGGTCGAGGTTGCCAACATGATGGGCGATCGCCTCGTCTCGCTTGGTTTTCCAGAAGAGGCAATCGCATTTCTGGAAGGCAACGAGAAAGGTCGGGGAAGTCCGGAAAGGGCCGTCATTCTGTCCAGAGCGGTTTCAGGACATCCGGATCGAAAGGACAAGGAAGGTGATGGGAAACGCGGTGTCGCGGATTCCGTGGGCGGCCGCGACGGCGAGAAAATACGGTTGGACGACGTCCGTGATCTGTTGGCAAAAAGCGACGCGACCATGCGGGAGATCGAGGACATGCTGGAAACCCCCTGGGCCAATTGAAACGGACAGGATCTGACCAGGCAACTGCGGACACAAGTCGCGGAAGACGTCATGGCGTGTGGCGCAGGAACGAATCCACGGGCACATCACGACCCTGCAATTCGCCAAAAACGCCCGCTTATCGGGCCGTCCGGTGCCCAGGCACGGGCTATTCGGCTTCGTTTCCGGGCTTGGCCTGAAGCAGGCCGTAGTTTTCCTGACCAAGCGTTTCGCAGAGATCGAGTTGGGTTTCCAGGAAATCGATATGGCCTTACCCGTCCGTGATCAGCGCGTCGAACAGGTTTTTCGAGACATAATCCCCGACCTGATCGCAATGCTGGCGCGCCTTGATGTAAAGGGTGCGGGCCCCGTGCTCGGCGGCGAGATCGGCTTCGAGGGTTTCCTTGTTGTTCTCCCCGATCCGCAGCGCGTCGAGTTTCTGCAGGTTGGGATGGCCTCGCGGTGCTGGTCGCGCTGTGAAATCCCAATGAAAGTAATGATAGGGGCAAAATCATTGCGCATCCAGAGAAAACCAAGTGATTTTATCGGAATTGGTGTGAAACTGCGCGCCGCATTGACGCAGCAGCCAATCCAGCTCCGCCACCGGGCGGCGATGCGCGGGGCGGGCGCCTATTTCGTGAGAATCAGTTTCCCGGCCCGGGTGATCCGCAGGATGTAATTCTGATCGCCCAGAACGATATGGGCGATCTGCCCACCCTGCATCAGGTCTTCGGCCTTGTAGAGCGGAGTCGACTCGCCCTCTGGGCGGCTCATGTCGGCTGATTTGTGCATCATGGCGTTTCTTCCGGGGTCTCGGGGATCAAACGGTCGACGAGCCATTCTAAGTCGGGCAGGCGCGGCCCGCCCATGCCCGAGATGAGTTCCCACAGGTCGTTCAACCCTGTGCGGTGGTCGGCGGATTCTTCGGGATGTCGCAGGCCCGGCATCTGGTTCGCGTGCATTTCTCGGCTCCGGTTCAGGGTGATTGCGGGCTTCCCCGAAATGCGCCGGGGTGGCTGAGCTTCTCAAAATATGACAAAAATAGTCGGAAATGTCAAATCGCATGTTTTCATGGGATTTTTGAGGGTGCGCGGCGGAAGACAGGCCGCGGCCCCGAATCGTCGGGGTCACGGCCTGCCACACTTGGCGGGCGATTTTTCTGCGAAAAACCCTTGGGCAGAGCGGTCAGAGGCTGTCCATCTTGCGCGCCAGCTTGGCGTCGAGCGCCGAGAGCCCGCCCGCGTCATGCGTGGTCAGCGTCACCGACACGCTGTTGTAGACATTGCTCCATTCCGGGTGGTGGCCCCATTTCTCGGCAAGGATCGCGACCCGGGTCATCCAGCCGAACGCCTCGGGGAAATCCTTGAACTTGAAATCCTTGGTGATCGCATCGCGCCCCTCGACCATGGTCCATCCGCTGTCGAAAAGCGGTTTGAGCAGGCTTTCGCGGGCCGTGTCTGACAGAAGTTCGTTCAATCGTGATCCTCCTCTTGCGTGGATTTGCGGAACGGGCCGTATTCGGTGAGGATTTCGACCTCCTCGGCCACGGCCCGGCGTTCGGCATCGAGATAGCGCGCGATGGCATCGCGAAACCCCGGATCACCCACCCATGTCAGCGCGTGGCAGGTGGTGGGCATGTATCCGCGCGCCAGCTTGTGTTCGCCCTGCGCCCCGGCCTCGACCGTCGCAAGCCCGTGGGCGATGGCGAAGTCGATGGCCTGATAATAGCAGATTTCGAAATGCAGGCAGGGGTGATGTTCTGTGCAGCCCCAGTAGCGCCCGAACAGCGCGTCGCGCCCGATGAGATTGAGCGCCCCGGCGACGGGTTCGCCGCCGCGAAACGCCAGCACCAGCAGCATATCGTCGCGCAACCGCTCATGCGCGATGTCGAAGAACGCACGGGTGAGATAGGGCGTGCCCCATTTGCGCGCGCCGGTGTCCTGGTAGAACCGCCAGAAAGCGTCCAAGTGTTCGGGCTGTATGTCGCCACCGCTCAGCGCCTGGATCTCGCCGCCGAACCGCTGGGCCGTCGCGCGTTCCTTGCGGATGGTCTTGCGCTTGCGCGAACTCAGCGAGGCGAGGAAAGCGTCGAAATCGGCGTAGCTGCGGTTCTGCCAGTGGAATTGCTGCGTGGTCCGGTGCAGCAGACCCAGGGTCTGGCCCTCCTCGGCCTCGTCGGGGGTGCAGAAGGTGACGTGAACCGAACTGAGCCCGTTGCTTTCGGCGAGCTGCATCGCCCCCTGAACAAGCGCCTGCCGCCCGATCCCGTCGAAACCCGGCCGCGTGAGGAAACGCCGCCCGGTGGCCGGGGTGAAGGGCACGGCGATCTGCAGCTTGGGGTAATAGTGCCCGCCCGCACGTTCATAGGCATGGGCCCAATTGTGATCGAAGATGTATTCGCCCTGCGAATGCGATTTTGCATAGAGCGGCGCGCAGGCGATCACGTCGTCGCCCACGTAAGCGGCGAGGTAATGCGGCTCCCACCCGGTGCCCGGCCCGACCGAGCCGCTGTCTTCGAGGGCCGAGAGAAACCGGTGCGTGGTGAAGGGATCGGCCGGGCGCCCGCCCTGTGCGGCCTCGGGGCAGGCACAGGCATCCCAGTCGCTTTCCGCAATCTCGGAAAGCGATGTCATTGCCCTGATCTCGATTGCCGTTTCGGTGTCCATCTGATCCGATATTGGCGTGACCGGGCGGCGGATCAAGTCGGGAACGCCGCCGGGTAGCCTTCGAAGGTGATATTGTCGGCCACTTCGCGGGCCTCGGCCTCGGCTTCGGGCGACGTGACGGTCCAGCACAGGATCGCGGCACCCTTGGCGCGCAGCTCGGCGAGGCGCGGATTATGCAGGTCGTGGCGCTCATGCGAAACGAAACTGGCCCCCAGCCGGTCATAATCGGGAATCCGCCCGAGGTGATCGCAGGTCGCAGCCGGAAGCAAGGGCCAGTCCTGCGGGGCAAAGGCGCTGGTGGTCAATCCGCGCGGCAGGTCGGGCATGAGCCGGGCCATGACCTCGACCGCGTGGGGGTTGAACGACATCACCGCGACCGGCCCCCGATAGCTGGCCAGCGCCTGCGCCGCGGCATATTCGAGCGTGCCGACATTCGGTCCCATGACGCCGTCCTGATCCTTGATCTCGATCAGCAGCGGCGCGCGCCCCTGCACCAGCGCCAGGATGTCGGTGAGGGTCGGCACCCCCTCGCCATCGCCATGCAGCAAGGGCAGGCGGCCAAGCTCGGCCGCGCTGCGCTGGCGGATCGAGCCGGGCTGCCCGGTCAGGCGGTGCAGGTCGTAATCGTGAAACACCATCGCCTGAGCGTCGAGCGAAAGCTGAAGGTCGATCTCGATTCCGTAACCGGCGGCCAATGCGGCACGGACCGCGGCGCGCGAATTCTCGGGCCGCCCGTCGGTGACGTCATGCAAGGCCCGGTGCGCGATTGGAGCACGGGTAAACGATGGGTCGAGTTTCGGCATCGTCACTTGATCTGGAAGATGGCTTCGACCTCGACCGCGACACCGAAGGGCAGCGAGCCCGCCGACACCGCCGAGCGTGAATGCCGCCCGGCATCGCCCAGAACCTCGACAAGGAAATCCGAACAGCCATTGATCACCCTGGGCTGATCCCCGAACGTGCCGGTCGAGTTGACGAAACCGGTCAGCTTGACGACCCGGTCCAGCCGGTCGAGATCGCCACCACATGCTGCCTTGGCCTGGGCCAGAAGCATGATGGCACAGCGCCGGGCCGCGGCGGCCCCTGCCTCGACATCCATGTCGGAGCCAAGCTTGCCCTTGATCAGCCCGTTCTCGTCCATCGACACCTGCCCTGACACGAAGACCAGATCGCCGACCTGGACGAAGGGCACATAGTTCGCAGCAGGGGCGGCGGCATCGGGCAGGGTGACGCCGATCTCGGCAAGGCGGGTTTCGATCTGCGATGGCATCTGGTGTCTCCTTGAAGCGGTTCGCGGGTGCGGTTCGGGCGCGACGCTAGTGGAAACGCGCGATAAAGGGAAACCCGAATCGTATCTTCGCCCGCTTCCCGGCGAACCGGACGGACGGGCGGAAAACCTGATCGTTCAGGGATCAGCTTTCGCGGAAGGCCTTGGAGAAATAATAGGTGAACGGCCTCAGAAGATAGGCGATCGGCGTGCGGTCATCGGTGCGGATGAAGGCTTCGACCGGCATGCCGGGAACCAGCGGCTTGTCTTCGGGCAGTTTGGTGCGTTCTTCCTCGTTGAGGATGATTTCGGCCCGGTAATACGAGGCGCCGGTGTTTTCATCCGTGAAGACATCGGGCGACACCCGCGCCACAGTGCCTTCGAGGTCCGGCACACTTCTTTGATCGAAGGACGAGAACATCAGACGGACCGTCTGGCCGACATAGACCATGTCGATGTGATTGGGCGCGACCTGCGCCGTGATGATCAGCGGCCGGTCCTGCGGCACGATGAACATCAGCGGCTCGGCCGGGCGGATCACCGACCGTTCGGTAAACACCGACAGCCCGTAGACCACGCCGCTCACCGGCGAGGTGACATCCAGCCGTGACAGCTGTTCGTTGATCGCGCGGCGCTGTTCGAGAAGCTCGAGCTCTCGAAACCGCAGATCGCGCATTTGCGTGATCGCTTCTTCCCGGCGTCCGGTGTCGAGTTTCAGCACCTCGATCTCGATCTCGGTGATCCGGCCCTCGGCCTGTGCCTTGCGGGCGGTCAGTTCACCGACCTGTCCGGCCAGTCGTGCCTTTTCGCGTTCGAGGTTCAACACACGCGACGCCTGTGCCAGACCCTTGTCGAACAGCTCTCGCTGGCTGGTCAATTCCTGTTCGATCAACCGCAACTGGATTTCAAGCGCCTCGGCCTGCGCCTCGATCCCCTCGACCTGGTTCTGGATCTGTTCACTGCGCCGGCTGAGTTGTTCGATCTCCTTGTCAATCGAGGCCTGGCGGGCCAGATGTAGCCGCTTCTGCCCCTCGACCAGATCATGGATATCGTCATTGCGCTGGGCAACCTGGAGAAGCTCGGGATCGAAGATGATCTCGGTGCGCCCGTCACGCGCGGCTTCGAGGCGTCCGCGGCGGGCCATGACCTCGAACAACTGGCCCTCGAGAATGGTTTTTTCTGACAACAGTCCGACCGGATCGAGCCGGACGAGCACGTCGCCTGCCTTGACGGTATCGCCTTCATCGACCGTCACCGTGGACACAACGCCGCCATCGGGATGCTGAATCACCTGCCGGTTGCGTTCGACCTCGATCCGTCCTTGGGCGATGACGGCCCCGGAAATCTCGGTCATCACCGCCCATGACCCGAAGCCACCGACCAGGAGCAAGAGCCCGATGAAGCCGATCACCAGAGGCAGCCGTGCGGACCATGTCCTCGCTTTTTTTGGCGTTTCGGACTTGGGGAAAAGCGGCGCTGCGGGGGAATTGCCCGGTTTGGCCTTGTCCGCCGCAACCTTGGCGGGTTCGATCTTTGCGATGGTTTGCGCCGCCTTGTTGTCCGCCTGGGCCGGGGATTGGTCATCGGACCGGGGCTGCGCGTTCTTTGGGTCTTTATCGGCCATCAACTGACCCCTCCGGGCGTTGTCGATTTCTGGATCTGTTCGGCGTTCTGGACGCTCTTGCTTAGCACCTCGTCGCGCGGGCCAAAGGCAACGCGGGCGCCCTTGTCCAGCACCAGCAGAAGATCGCATTCCTGAATGGCCGCGGGTCGGTGCGCCATGATCAGAACCGTCTTGCCCTCTTGCTTCATGCCGCGGATCGCCTTGTTGAGCGCTTGCGAGCCCTCGTTGTCCAGATTGGAATTCGGCTCGTCCAGAATGACGATCACCGGGTCTCCATACATCGCGCGGGCCAGTCCGATCCGCTGAATCTGGCCACCCGAGAGGTGACTGCTGGCAGCAGCGACCTGGGTGTCGTATCCATTCGGCAGTTCCAGGATCATCTCGTGGGCATCCGCCTTCTGCGCTGCCTCGACAACCTTGCGCGAATCCGGCTGCTCTTCGAGCTTGCCGATATTCTCGGCGATGGTTCCGTCGAAAAGCTGCACCCGCTGGGGCAGATAGCCGATCAGCCGCCCCAGAACGTCGGGCTCGTATTGATCAAGCGTCGCCCCATCCAGCCGGACCTTGCCGCCGGCCGGACGCCAGACCGATGTGATCGCACGGGCGAGGCTTGATTTCCCGGCCCCCGACGGCCCAATCACGCCGAGCGCCTTGCCCGGCTCGACCCGAAAGCTGACCATGCGCAGCGAGGCCTGCGCCTGCCCGGGTGGCACCACGGTCAGTTGTTGCACATCGAGCAGGGCGCGCGGCCGTGGCAGGGCGGTCTTCGGTTGCTCGACCGCGACTTCGCCCAGCAGCATCGCGAGATTCCTCCAGCCGTTGCGGGCGCGTTCGTAAAGCGGCCACTGCCCGATGGCGAGTTCGATCGGGGCCAGCGCCCGGCCCAGCAGGATCGACCCGGCGATCATCGCGCCGGGCGTCAGTTGACCTTCGAGCACGAGATAGGCCCCGACGCCGAGCATCGCGGATTGCAGGAACAGGCGGAAGGCCTTGGTCGAGGTGGTGAAACTGCCGCCAAGGTCGGCCGAGGTGATTTGCTGCGACAGGGCGTTCTGCCGCCCCTTCTGCCAGCGTTCGAAGGCCGCGCTACGCATCCCCATCGCCTGCACCATTTCCGATTCGGTGCGCAGTTGTTCCGCCATCACATCGGCCTGCATCGAAGCGATGTTCGCGCGCCTGAGCGGGCGGCGCGTGACCATCAGATTGATCAAGGTCACGATGATAAGCGTAACTCCGCCGAACAGGGCGAGATAGCCAAGCCAGGGGTGAAACAGGAAAATCCCGAATATGAAGAACGGGGTCCAGGGGATGTCGAACGCCGCCGAGAAAGCCGGCGAGGTAAACAGGCGCTGGATCGATTCGAGATCGCGAAGCCCCGAGGCGGTTTCTTCGCTGCCGCGCAATGCCGTCTTGCGGATCACCGCGTCAAAGACCCGGCGGTCGAGCCGCGATTGAAAGCGGGCGCCGACCCGGGCGAGAATGCGTCCGCGGGCAAAATCCAGCAACGCCATCATGCCATAGAGAAACAGCACCAGGATCGAGAGGGCCAGCAGGGTTTCGTATGATCGCGACCCAAGCACGCGATCATAAATCTGAAGCATGTAGAGCGGCCCGGTCAGCATCAGGAGGTTGACGAAGAAACTGAACAGGCCCGCAGCCCAGAAAAGGCCGCGGTTCTCGCGCCGCGCGGCGCGCAATTCCTCGCGTCCAGCGGCAAGTTGCGCTTCGCTGATCTGCATCATTCCGCCGATATCTCGCTATGTCGATTTGTTGTCATTCAACGCACTTTGGTCTATCAACCTAATTCATGTCGCCAATCCGCCAGGCCCAAGGCCGAATCCCCATGGCAGAGTGGTCCATATCATACTATCAACGATTAAGAACCCTAATCAGGTCATCATGGATTTACCATTGTTTTCTAACGCTGAATCTCCTCGTTTCAAGGTCCGGAAAACCGGACTCACCCGATTCCTGTCGATGGGGTGCCTTGCGCTCGTGCTCGGCGCTTGCAGCGTGCCCGGACCCGGCGGCGCGCCGGGCGGCATTCACGACCCCTATGAAGAGACCAACCGCAGGAATCACGAGCTGAACCGCGCGATCGACCGGGGCCTCGTCCGCCCGGCGGGCAAGGGATACACCTCGATCCTGCCCGATCCGGTCGGCGAGACGGTGTCCAATTTCGGCGCCAACCTGAGCCTGCCCGGGACCGTGGTGAACAATCTGCTCCAGGGCGATCTGGGCGGGGCGTTGCAAAACACCTATCGCTTTGCCTTCAACACGGTGTTCGGCATCGGCGGGCTTGGCGATCCGGCCGGTGAACTGGGAATCACCGAGGTCGAGGCGGATTTCGGCGGAACGCTCCATGTCTGGGGGGTGCCGGAGGGCGCCTATGTCGAATTGCCGGTTCTGGGCCCGTCAACCGAACGTGATGCCGTGGGCCGGGTCGTGGACCTGTTCACCAACCCGCTGTCCTATACATTGCCCAAACCCGAGAAGTATTACGGCACGGCCGCGAGGGCGGCCGCGAAACTGAGGAATCGTGGGCGTTTTTCGGATACGGTCGACTCGGTTCTCCACGAGAGCGCGGACAGCTATTCTCAATCCCGGCTGATATATCTCCAGAATCGCCGCTTCGAGCTTGGCGGGAACGATGATGATGCCTACATCGACCCTTATGACGATCCCTATGGTGAGCTTTATGATGATCCCAACTCGGAATGACATGAGCCGGCGCAACCTGCTTGGTGGCCTGATGTCCGGCGTGGCACTGGCGGCGCTCCCGTCGGGGGTCTGGGCCATGACGGCGGACGGGGCCAAGCGGCTGGTCGACCTGATCGTGGCCGATATCAACAAGGTGATCGAGGCGCCAACCTCGGAGGCGGCCAAGATCGACGAGTTCGAGAAGATTTTCGTGCGCTATGCCGATGTGCCGACGATCGCGCGCTATGCGCTGGGCGTGGATGGTCGCCGGGCGAGTGCGTCGCAACTCAACGCCTTCACCCGCGCGTTCCAGGTCTATGTCAGCCGCAAATACGGCCGACGCTTCCGCGAATTCATCGGCGGCCGGATCGTGGTGCAAAAGGCCCGCGCAGTGAAGAATTTCCACGAGGTCAAGGCCATTGCCCACCTGCGCGGCGAGGCGCCGTTCGAAGTGGCGTTCCTGGTCAGCGACCGGTCGGGACAGCCCAAGTTCTTCAACATCTTCATCGAGGGTGTGAACATGCTATTGACCGAACGCGAAGAGATCGGCGCCATGCTCGACCGGCGCCGGGGCGATATCGACGCCCTGATCCGGGATCTTCAGAACATCGGCTGACTCCGGATCAACGGTTGTCCGCTCCGAAAATCCCGCGCAGCACGTTGCTGATGTCACCGCTGGTGCGGCTTTGCCCGTCGCTGCGGGGGATCGGCTCTTGCGTTCGCGGTGCCGGTGCCTCCATCGGCAAGGGGCGGGGCGGCAGGCCCGCATGCACCCGCATCATGGTCTCGTGCCAGATTTCGGCGGGCAGCCCCGCACCGGTCACGCCGGTCAGCGGCGTGTTGTCGTCATAGCCCATCCAGACCCCGGCCACGAAATCGGCGGTGAATCCCATGAACCACGCGTCGCGTGTCGATTGCGAGGTGCCGGTCTTGCCCGCGGCCTCGCGGTCGGGCAGGGCGGCGCGGCGGCCCGTGCCTTCGGCGACGACCTTGTTCATCATCCAGATCAGTTGCCGGGCGGTCCGGTCCTGGATCACCCGCTCGCCGATGCCCGAGGTGGCCGTAAAGATCGGCTCATTCTGTCCCAGCAGCTTCAGCTCGGTCATGCCGAAAGGTGTCACCGAACTGCCCCCGTTCAGGATTCCGGCATAGGCGCCGGTCATTTCCAGCAAGGAGGCCTCGGACACGCCCAGCGCAAGCGCCGGGCCCTGTGCGAGATCGGATTCGATGCCGAATTCGCTGGCCACCTTGCGCACGATGTCGAGTCCCGACGCCTGTGCCAGCCGGACTGCCGGGACATTCAGCGATTTCTTGAGCGCCTCGACCAGCGTGACCGGCCCGCGAAACTTGCGGTCGAAATTCTTGGGGCACCATTCCCCGGACCCGGGGATCGTGACGCAATATTCCGTGTCCTCGATCATGTCCAGCGGCGAGCGGCCAAGATCAAGCGCGGCGGCATAGACGAACGGCTTGAAGGCCGAACCGGTCTGCCGCTTGGCCATCGTGGCGCGGTTGAACTCGCCCGAGACGCGGGTCTTGCGCCCGCCGACCATCGCCCGCACCGCGCCATCGGCGGACATCACCACGATCGCGGCCTGCGCCTCGGATCCGTCGCGCACCTTGGTGTCGAAAATCTCGCGCATCGCGTCTTCGGCGGCGGTCTGGATGCGCTGGTCGAGCGTGGTCGTGATGATCACGTCCTCGGTGGTGCCACGGGTGAAAATATCCGGGCCGGTCCGCATCACCCAATCGGCGAAATACCCGCCCGCCCGTTTCTGCGCCGCCTCCGAGAGCTGCGCCGGGTTGGCCACCGCCTTGGCGTGCTGGGCGTCGCTGAGATAGCCCTGTTCATGCATCAGCTTGAGCACCGTCAGCGCACGCTCCTGCGAGCGTTCGAGGTTGTTGGTCGGCGCATAGCGGGTCGGCGCCACCAGGAGCCCGGCCAGCATTGCGGCCTCGGGCGGACCCACCTGCGCCGCCGACTTGCCGAAATAGCGCTGCGCCGCAGCCTCGAACCCGCGCGCCCCGCCGCCGAGGAAGGCGCGGTTCATGTAGACGGTCAGGATGTCGTCCTTGGTGTATTTCGCCTCCAGCGCCATGGCATAGATGGCTTCCCTGACCTTGCGCCAGAGCGAACCCTGCCGGCAATCGGCCTCATAGGCGGCCTCGCTCTTCCATTCCTTCGGGTCATAGGGCACCCCGAAACACAACAGTTTCGCGGTCTGCTGGGTGATGGTCGAACCGCCATGGCCCGACAGCGGCCCGCGCCCCTGGCTCAGGTTGATGCGGATGGCCGAGGCGATGCCGCGCGGCGAGATCCCGAAATGGCGGTAAAAGCGCCGGTCCTCGGTGGCGATGATCGCGTTCTTCAGGTTCGGGCTGACCGTGTCCGCGGTGATCACACCGCCGAACTGGTCTCCACGCCAGGCAAAAACAGCGCCCGACGCATCCAGAAGCGTGACCGAGCCGCGCGCGCGCCCGTCATAAAGCTGATCTATGGGCGGCAGGGTCAGCGTGACATAACCGACCGCCAGCGCGATGATGATCGCGCTCACGGTTGCGACGCGCCAGCCGAACCCCCAGACCAGCCGCCAGACCCAGCGCAGCAGCCCCAGGAACAGCGCGGTTATCGGGTTGCGGCGCGGCACCCGTCCCTTGCGTGATTTCCGCTTTGGCTTGGCCCGTGTCCTGGCCTTGGCGGCCTTGGTGGTCTTTGACCCATACCGCCGATCGGCCACCAGTGGCGGTTTCCTGCGCCCTGAATCACTCATCTCTTGCCCTGCCCGGTGCCTGTTCGTTGCGTCACAATAAACCGTCGCCGCCCAAAAGTAGAGAGCCAGCTGACCGTCCGCGACTTTTTCGGATGCCTAAATAGCAGGCAAATAATTCATACTGTGCGTTTTTTAATCATCCGTGGCAAATCCAGGCTGAAAGATCATGCGGTTTTCTTCCGTTCCCCCAATCTTCTGCGGTTTGCTGCAGGTGCAAACTGGCCGGAAGACCGGCGCAAAGACAAGGGGAACCGAGGTGAAACTGATCATTGCAACGATCAAGCCGTTCAAGCTCGAAGAGGTGCGCGAGGCGCTCACCGGGATCGGGGTGCGCGGCATGATGGTCACCGAGATAAAGGGGTTCGGCGCGCAGTCGGGCCATACCGAGATTTATCGCGGCGCGGAATACGCCGTGAATTTCGTGCCCAAGATCAAGCTGGAGATCGTGGTGAGTGAGGCCATGGCCGACCAGGTCGTGGAAACCATCTCCAAGACCGCGCGCACCGGCAAGATCGGTGACGGCAAGATTTTCGTGCTGGACGTGGGACAGGCGGTCCGCGTGCGCACGGGCGAAACCAACGAAGACGCGATCTGAGCGTCGCGCCAAAGGGGAAAACGGATGAACTACCTGAGAACCAAAATCAGCCTTGCGGCGGTCATGGCCTTGATGGCGATGCCGTCCTTCGCGCAGGATGCAGGCGAAGCGGCCGCGGTCGCGGTGCCCACCGATTCTGTATTTGTCTTCAACACGCTACTGTTTCTGATCGGCGGGATCCTCGTGTTCTGGATGGCGGCGGGTTTCGCCATGCTCGAGGCCGGGCTGGTGCGCTCGAAAAACGTGACCATGCAGCTGATCAAGAACATCTCGCTGTTCTCGTTCGCGGCGATCACCTATTACGTCATCGGCTACGTGCTGATGTATCCTGGCGACGGCTGGATGGTCGATGGCTGGCTGGGTGCGCTGGGCGTTGCCATCCTCGAACCCGTGGGTGTGACCGCGGCCAGTGCCGACGCCTATGACTATGCCTCGACCGGGTCGGATTACTTCTTCCAGCTGATGTTCGTGGCGACCACCGCCTCGATCGTGTCGGGCACCGTGGCGGAACGGATCAAGCTTTGGCCGTTCCTCGTCTTCATCATCATCCTGACCGCGCTGATCTACCCGATCCAGGCCAGCTGGAGCTGGGGCGAGGGCGTTCTTGATGCGGCGGGCTTCAGCGACTTCGCGGGTTCGACCATCGTTCACTCGGTGGGCGGCTGGGCCGCGCTGACCGGGGCGATCATCCTCGGGCCGCGCCTTGGCAAATACACCAAGGAAGGGCGCACCGTGCCGATGCCGGGTTCCAACCTCGCGCTGGCCACGCTTGGCACATTCATCCTGTGGCTGGGCTGGTTCGGCTTCAACGGCGGGTCGGAACTTGCGCTGGGCGGCGTGGACAGTGTCGCCAATGTCAGCCGCATCTTCGCCAACACCAATGCCGCCGCCGCCGGCGGGGCCGTGGCCGCGCTGATCTTGACGCAGCTTCTCTACAAGAAGCCAGACCTGACGATGGTGCTCAACGGCGCTCTGGCCGGTCTGGTCTCGATCACCGCCGAACCGCTGGCGCCCAGCCTCGGGGCGGCCCTGCTGATCGGCATGATAGGCGGCGTGATCGTGGTCTTCGCGGTGCCGTTCCTCGACAAGCTCAAGATCGACGACGTGGTCGGCGCCATCCCGGTGCACCTCATCGCCGGCATCTGGGGCACGCTCGCGGTTCCGCTGACCAACTCGGACGCTTCCTTCGGTGCCCAGATCTACGGCATCGTCCTTGTGGGCGCCTTCACCATCGTCGCGTCGCTGGTGGTCTGGGTCATCATCAAGGCCACCATGGGCCTGCGGGTCGACGAAGAGACCGAGATCAACGGCCTCGACATGGGCGAGTTGGGGATGGAGGCCTATCCCGAATTCACCAACGGCTGAGCCAGGTTCCGGCTCGAACAAGGCAGACCCGGGTGCCAGAGGTGCCCGGGTCTTTTGGATTCCGCCCCTGTGAGGGCCGCGATCCGGCTGGCAGAATCGCAAGAGGCCATGCTAAGTCTTGTGGCATGGCAAACCCAGACCCCCATATGCACCGCGGCGCACCGATCATCCGGCAACTTGACGACGCAGCGATCAACCGCATCGCCGCCGGTGAGGTGGTCGAACGGCCTGCGAGTGCGGTCAAGGAGCTGATCGAGAACGCGCTCGATGCGGGGGCCACGCGAATCACGGTGGATCATGCCGATGGCGGCAAGACCCTGATCCGGGTCGGCGATGACGGATGCGGGATGACGGCTTCGGACCTGCCGCTCGCGCTCAGCCGGCATGCCACGTCCAAGATCGACGGGTCCGACCTGCTCGATATCCGGACATTCGGCTTTCGCGGCGAGGCCCTGCCCAGTCTTGGCGCGGTCGGGCGGCTGACCATCATGACCCGCGTGGCGGGTGACGAAGGGGCGCAGATCGAAGTCAAGGGCGGGCGCATCGGCCCGGTAAAACCCGCCGCGCTCAACCCCGGCACGCTGGTCGAGTTGCGGGACATCTTCCACGCCACCCCCGCGCGGCTCAAGTTCATGCGCTCGGACCGGGCCGAGGCACAGGCGATCGGCGACGTGGTCAAACGTCTCGCCATGGCCGAACCTTACGTGGGCTTCACCCTGCGGGATGTCTCGGGCGGGGGCGAGGGGCGCGTGAGTTTCCGCGCCGACGCACAGAGCGGCGATCTCTTCGATGCGCTGCACGGCCGGCTGGCGCAGGTTCTGGGCCGGGACTTCGCCGAGAACGCCCTCCGGATCGACGCCGAACGCGAGGGGCTGCGGCTGGCCGGTTATGCCGCGCTGCCGACCTATTCGCGCGGGTCGAGCGTGGCACAATACCTCTTCGTCAATGCCCGCCCGGTGCGCGACAAGATGCTCTACGGCGCGCTGCGCGCCGCCTATTCCGATTTCCTCAGCCGTGACCGCCACCCGGCGGCGGCGCTGTTCATCGACTGCGATCCGCACCTGGTGGATGTGAACGTGCACCCGGCCAAATCCGAGGTGCGGTTCCGCGAACCGGGTGTGGCGCGCGGGCTGATCGTGTCGGCGCTGCGCCATGCGCTGGCCGAGGCCGGGCACCGCGCCTCCTCGACCGTGGCCGATGCGACGCTGGGCGCGATGCGCCCGGGCGGCGACGGCCCGGCGCGGGTCTACCAGATGGATCGCCCGTCGCGCCAGGCCATCGCAACCGCCTACCGGATGCAGGCCCCGCAGGCCGAGACGCCGGGTTTCGCCGAGGCGCAAAGCGCGCGGATCGAACCCGAGGCCGCCGCGACGGACCCGGGCCTGCCGCTGGGCGCCGCGCGGGCGCAACTGCACGAGAATTACATCGTCGCCCAGACCGAAACCGGCATGGTCATCGTCGATCAGCACGCCGCGCATGAGCGGCTGGTCTATGAGAAGCTCAAACGCCAGATGGCAGAGAATGGCGTCGCGGCACAGGCGCTCCTGATCCCCGAGATCGTCGAGTTGAGCGAGGGCGATTGCGCCCGCCTGACGGAGATTGCCGAGGATCTGCAAAGGCTTGGCCTGACCATCGAACCCTTTGGCGGCGGCGCCGTCGCGGTGCGCGAAACCCCCGCGATCCTCGGCGAGGTCAACGCGTGCGCGATGCTGCGCGACATCCTCGACGAGCTGGACGACATGGGCGAAAGCCTGAACCTTCAGGCACGGATCGAGGCGATCCTGAGCCGCGTGGCCTGTCACGGCTCGATCCGCTCGGGCCGGCGGATGCGCGCCGAAGAGATGAACGCGCTCCTGCGCGAGATGGAGGCGACCCCGCATTCCGGCCAATGCAACCACGGGCGCCCGACCTATGTGGAGTTGAAACTCGCCGATATCGAACGGCTGTTTGGGAGAACTTGAGGTGAAGTCCTTTGAGAGAAATAACGGGAAAAAGGCTGACTGCCGAGCTGAGATTCACGAATACAGGGATGGGACGCCAAAGATAGAAATCGAGGTTCCGCTTGAATACGCAAAATCGCTTTTGGAACGTGCAGTTGGATCCGGTGGAGTTTCTCCGGTTACCTTGATTGATGGACATGGCCAAATTGATGGTTCAGCGATTGCTGCGCGGATCGACAGTTTTGATGAGAACGGAAGACGTGTGGGTGGAACTGGCGTAATCGCCTTTGGATCGCTCAAGCCTCGCACATGATCGAAATCAATGGCCATATCCTGAGCGAAATGGAACTGGCCGCGCTGGCCGGCGGAATGGTGCTTCTGATCATGCTCATCCTGCTGATCATGGCCCTGCGCGCGGCGGGGCGGACGGCGCGGGCGACCGAACCTCTGGTCCACCAACTGGCCGGGATGAGCCAGCGTGTGCAATCGCTCTCGGACGGGCAACAGCAACTCTCGGGCGGGCTCATGCATGTGAGCGAGGCGCAGGCGGCGTCACAGAAAAGCATGCTGGAACTGATGGAAAAGCGGCTGTCGGAAGTGTCGAACAAGATGCAGGAGAACCTGCATGGCAGCGCCCAGCGCACGTCCCGCTCGCTGGGCGAGTTGCAGGAACGGCTGGTTGCGATCGACAAGGCGCAGGAGAACATCACCAAGCTTTCGGGCGATGTGCTGAGCCTTCAGGACATCCTGTCGAACAAGCAGACACGCGGGGCCTTCGGCGAGATCCAGCTCAACGATATCGTCTCCAAGGCGCTGCCGCGCGACAGCTACAGCGTGCAGGCGGCGCTGTCGAACGGGCGGCGGGCGGATGTCCTGATCCACCTGCCCAACCCGCCGGGGCCGATCGTGGTGGATTCGAAATTTCCCCTGGAGGCCTATGAGGCGCTGCGCAATGCCCAGACATCGGCCGAACAGACCGAGGCCGCGCGGATGATGCGTGGCGCGATGCGCGCGCATATCAAGGCGATTTCGGAGCGTTACATCATCGAGGGCGAGACGGCGGACGGCGCGTTGATGTTCCTGCCCTCCGAGGCGGTCTATGCCGAGTTGCACGCCAACTTTCCCGAACTGGTGCGCGAGGGCTTTGCGGCGCGGGTCTGGATCGTGTCGCCGACCACCTGCATGGCCACGCTCAACACGATGCGCGCGATCCTGAAAGATGCCCGGATGCGTGAACAGGCCGGCGCGATCCGCCGCGAGTTGAGCCTGTTGTTTCAGGATGTCGAAAGGCTGTCGAGCCGGGTCGAGAATCTCGACCGGCATTTCGGGCAGGCGGCCAAGGATATCTCGGAGATCAGGATTTCCGCCGACAAGGCCGGGCGCCGGGCGCAGCGGCTGGACAACTTCGATTTCGAGGAACTGGCCCCGGACGCGTCCGACGCGGTGCCCCTGTCCGGCCCGGAAACGACGTCCTGACCCTCACCGGCGCCCGCCTGCGCGCGTCCCGCCCACCCACACCCGCGCGCAGGCGGGCTTGTGCCCCGGCTCATCCGCGGTGTGTGCAGAAAGGTGGGATTGAGTATTTCAGGCAAGATGAAGGGGCAGGGCACGCCCCGGCTCTATCCGGGAAAGAATACGCATATGCAGCACCTGACGGGTCGGCGCCGCGCGCAGGGTTTGCGCCAGATCAAGGACGGGGGATTGCGTGGCGGCGATGTTTGACCGACAATAACCAAGAGCGCCGATGGGAGGATAAGGTCATGCTGGATATCTCTGTTTACAAGATCGCCCAGGTGATCCTGATGGCGCGGGAACTGGACCGCGCCGAAGGCGAGCTGCGCGGCTTCATCGACCGTCTGACCGAAGAGGAACAGGCCAGCCTTGTTGCGGTGATGTGGATCGGGCGCGACAGTTTCTCGGCTGACGAGCTGGAAGAGGCCAAGGCCACCGCCGTGGCCGAGGCGACGGTGCCGACGGCGGATTATCTTCTGGGTTCGCCGCACCTGTCGGACCACCTCGAGAACGGGCTGGATGCGCTGGGCCTGTCGGCGGCGGATGAAGAGGACGATCTCATTCGCGGCGGGTGAGCGCGCCGGCTTGCCCGACCGCCAAGGCGTGTCAAGCGCCCGGGACGACCGGGCGCTTCCGATGTTTACGCCTGATCGACGATCTG
The DNA here is from genome assembly GCA_011389685.1 of Paracoccaceae bacterium. Classification (GTDB taxonomy): domain Bacteria; phylum Pseudomonadota; class Alphaproteobacteria; order Rhodobacterales; family Rhodobacteraceae; genus Aquicoccus. Next base: position 3,469 of record JAABTV010000029.1, on the reverse strand, counting down.
CATTTGCTGGGCCAGTTTCTCGACCTCGCCCAGCCAGCGGGTGACCAGTTTCGGATCGGCGGGCGCGGGGCTGACCCCGGCGGGAATCTCGCGGTTCATCACCGCCTCGACGGCCAGCGACACCGGGATCGACACCAGCCGCGCCATCGCCGTGCCGCGTTCATCGCCCCAGGCATCCATCACATAGGTCTTGTGCCAGGCGGCCTTGCCGTCCTTCTCGGCCTTGAGATCGACGCAGAGGATAACGCGATCCGCCTCGCCCTCCGCATAGGCGTTGTCGCGCAGGAGGTTGTCTGCGATGTCCTGAAGCCGCGCATCCGAAGCGGTGTCCATCTCGGCGAAGATGTCGGCCCAGGCCTCGGCCCAGCCATTGAGCCGCAACGTGCCGCGCACGAATTCGCGCACCGGCCATTCAGGGGCAAAGCCGTAATCCGCCATGAAGGGCAGCGAATCGCGGTTGGGATAGACCTCGAAGCTCTCGGGCGTGGGCAGCGGTGCGTCATAGCGCGACAGCGCATCCCAGGGCTTGTCGACCTTGAGCTCGGTGAAATTGCGGATCGAGCGCGAGGGCGAGCGCAGCGCCTTCAAGACCCCCACCGGCGCCCATGAGAACTTGTAGCGCATCGGGTTGGCCTCTTTCGGGACCCCGCCGCAATAGGAGGTGAAGCTGATCTCGTTATCCGGCGCATAGGCATCCGAGGCGCGGTAATCCGCCACCAGCCTGTGTGCCATCAGGTGGTCGATACCGGGGTCGAGCCCGACCTCGTTGACAAAGCTCAGCCCGGCCTCGCGGGCCGGTTCGTCCAATGCGCGCATCTCGGGCGCGATGTAGGAGGACGAGACGAAATGCGCGCCTTTCGCAAGGCACATCTCGGCCAGCGTCACGTGCCAGTCGCCGGGCAGCATCGACACCACGATATCGCCCTTTTCGGTCGCCGCACTCAGCGCTTCCAGGTCAAAGACGCGGATGTCGCTGGCGATGTCGCCCACCGCCTCTTGCGCCTTCTCACGCGTCCGGTTCCAGACGGTGACAGGGTGGCCCGCCGCGATCAGCCGACGCAGGCCGGGGATCGAGGAAAAGCCGGTGCCGCACCAGTGGATTGTCATGTTCACACCTCTTTCGCATGTTGTTCGAACTCCGCCCGCGCGCGCGCCCAGACGCCTGCATCGAGCGTGGAGAGTTGCAGGAGCGTTGGCAAGAGCTGGGCGGCGAAGTCCTGCGAGGATTCCACGGGCAGCATCGAGGGCAGGTTGTCGATCGCCATCACGTCGAGCGGCGGCGCGTCATGGGCGCGGATGACCGGCGCGTCCCATGTGGTGGCCCGGTCATAGACCGGCACCGGGTTGTAATCGCTGTCGGGGTCGCAGGCCACATCGCCGATCACGCTCAAACGGCGCGGGGCGCTCAGCGCCGATTGCGGCACGAAAACCGGTGTGCCGGGGCGCGCGAGGATGCAGTTGAAGAATATGTCGTGGTCGAGAATCTCGGGGAAAGGTCCGCCCGATGCGGTTTCCGCCATGTCCCACTTGGTAACGTTGACGTCCACCGCCTCGCACAGGTCCGAAGCCCCGGTGCCGACCCGGCCCAGCGCCCCGATGACAAGGGCCGAGGGTCGCGCCGCGCCCGCCGCATCGAGCCGCGCAGCGAGATCGTCCAGCATCGCGCCCTTGCCCGGATAGGCGCCCACCGGGCCACAGATGCCGCCCGCCTGCTGCGCCGCCCAGGCCATGAGCGTCACCGCCGCCCCCGCGAACCCCGCCCAATAGCCAAAGGCGGCCACCCGGCGGCCATCTTCGTCCACGAGGTATTCCAGATCGTAAAGCGTGCCACCCCCCGCCTTGAACCGTTGCAACAGCGCCCTGCCCGAATGCTGACCCTTGTAGGCATGGCCGAACATGATGTGGCGATGCGGCAGCGGGGTGCCGTCATCGGGCAATTCCTTGAGGCCGAAAATGATCGCATCGCGCGGCGCCTCGGGCCAGGCATTCTCCGGCGCGATCCCGGCCCCCGCCGCGCGATAGCCGTCGATCGGAATGGCACGCGTCGCGCTCTCTTCCACGGTGACTCGCAGCCCCGCATCGATCAGCGCCTTCGCCCCCTCGGGGGTGAGGCCGACGCGGTCCTCGTTCGGGCGCTGCTCGGCGCGAACCCAGAGATGTGTCATGGCAGGTCTCCGTCAGACGAAAGTGCGGGCATGTTCGCGCCCCGGCAGGTCGAGATGCGGCGTGGCGTTGAACCCGCCCAGCATCAGCGTGTCATGCACATGCTCGACCCGGTGCACGGATGAATTCATGATCTGGAGCATGATCCGCGACATGCCGCCATTCTCCAGCCCGAGGATATGGCGCACCACCATTCCGATCACCCCGCCCGATGTCACGATCAGGATGCGCCCATGTCCTTCGCAGACCTCGTCGACGATGCCGGTCACGCGGGCGGCGAAATCGCCAAACCGCTCGGGCACGCCCTCCAGCGCGTCGCGCGTCCAGTGGTCGATCACCTCGGGCAGATGGGCGGCGAATTCCGTGGGATCGCGCGGCGCCGGGATGCCCGCCTGATCCTCAAGCGCCTGGGCCAGCGCGAAATAGCTCAACTCGTTGAGCCGCGGGTCGGTGTCGGTGATCTCGAGCCCCATGGAAAGCGCCGTGTCGCGTTGACGGTTGAGCGTGCCGGTGATCACCCGGTCGAAATGCGGGTTGGTCGCGGCCATGTGCTCGCCCAGCCAGCGGGCCTGTTGATGGCCCAGATCCGAGAGCCGGTCATAGCTCTCTTCATCGGTGGCGGCGGCATTGGCCTGCCCGTGTCGGACAAGGATGAGTTCGGCCATGGGGGACTCGCATGATTGTTGCGCGGCATGGATAGGCCAGCCGGGCACGGGTTGGAAGGGGCCGAGCGGAAAAAACGGGTCGCTGCGGGGCGGTCGGGCGCCTTGCTTGTGGCAGCACCGGGCCCGGGGGGCTTTGCAATGGGGCTTTCAAGGGCGGTGTGGTCTGGAATGTTGGAGATGCTGGACCTTGCAGACCTTCGCCGCAAGTGCTCCAACGTCCGGTTCAGCGAACCGCTCAACAATCGGCCTTTTGGGGAATGGGTTAGGGTCAGGACCCATAAAACCACTTGAGGCTGCAGCGGCTGCGTGATTCAAGCTCCCAAACGGAGGTTGCATGATGAGCGGACATTTCTGGCTGACTGACAAGCAAATGGCGCGGATGCGGCCGTTCTTTCCGAAGTCCCGAGGTAAGCCTCGGGTGGATGATCGGCGAGTGCTGAGCGGGATAATCTACATCAAGATGAACGGGTTACAGTGGAAGGATGCGCCTCCGGTCTACGGGCCACCCAAGACGCTCTACAACCGGTTCGTCCGCTGGTCCCGCATGGGCGTGTTCGCCAGGATCTTCGTCGATCTCGCCCGGCCGGGGCCAGATGGTGACGTGATTATGATCGACAGCACGCACCTCAAGGCCCACCGGA
>JAABTV010000028.1 GCA_011389685.1 Paracoccaceae bacterium | reverse complement strand
GTTCGGCGAGCGCTTCGACGCTTGAGTATCTCAAACCGCATGGACCGGGCCGGATACACAGAGTTCATGACACTCCCTCCGGGCAGGCTCGAAGGAGTCCTCGCGCAATTCCAGGACCAACGCACGCCCGAGGGCCGCGCCATGATCGTTCGCAATGGCCATCACCCCGAACGCGCCGCGCAGACCGGCCTCGGGCTCCGTGACGGTTCAGGTGCCGAAGCTGCGCTCGAAGACCTGTAAGCCTGTCACGTTCCGTTCCGCTTCGGTCCCACCCCAAGTTCAAAAGGCCAATTCCGTCGAGACAGCCCTGCCCTGGCTCTACCTCAAGGGTATCTCCACCGGGGAAATGGGTCAGGCGCTGAAGGCACTCGCGGGGCCTGACGCAACCGGCTTCTCGGCCAAGACGGTGTCACGGCTCAAGGCCTGTGGTCTCACGGCTCCAAAGCTGGCGATCGGAGATGGTGCCATGGGTTTCCGGGCCGCACTCGAAGAGATCTTCCCCACAAAACTCTTTCAAGCGACGGGGGCGTAAATGCCAATCCTGCACCTTGCTGCTTTGGTATTTTTCTTGCTCCCCATGCAGCGCGGTCACTTGGTAAGTTTGGCTCCAGTCCGTTTGCCCTGTGGATTTCTCGGCGGGCAAAGGCCAAGGCTGTTGGTATGAGCGTCAGTTCACGAACGTCCGTAAGGTCCGCATCGCCGACGCTCGCAGCTTCGTTCGAGCCACCCAAGGGTGCACCAGAGCGAAACCGGGAACCTTTTGTCAGGTGGCGAATACCTGCTCTCGTGACAAAGGCGCCTTTCGGCGCCTTTGCACTGTCGCTGGACAGAATTCGCTGAAGCGAATTCGTCCTCGGGCTCTCGGCAGCCCGGCCAGGAGGCCGGGCGCCTGTCGCATCACAATTCCCGAAGGAATTGTGATTACATCATGCCGCCCATGCCGCCCATGTCGGGCATGCCGCCGCCACCGCCGCCGTTGGAGCCTTCTTTCTGCGGCCGGTCGGCGATCATGGCTTCGGTGGTGATCAGCAGACCGGCGATCGAGGCTGCATCCTCAAGCGCGGTGCGCACCACCTTGGCCGGGTCGATCACACCGTATTTGAACATGTCGCCATATTCTTCGGTCTGCGCGTTGAAGCCAAAGCTCTTGTCGTCGCTCTCGCGGATCTTGCCAGCCACGACGGCACCATCGACACCGGCGTTCTCGGCGATCTGGCGCAGCGGCATTTCCAACGCCAGGCGCACGATCTGGATACCGCGGTTCTGGTCGATATTGGCGCCCTCAAGCCCCTCGAGCGACTTGCCGGCCTGAAGCAGCGCGACGCCGCCACCGACAACGATGCCTTCCTGAACCGCGGCCCGGGTGGCGTTCAGCGCGTCATCGACGCGGTCCTTGCGCTCCTTGACCTCGGTTTCGGTCATGCCACCAACGCGGATCACGGCCACGCCACCGGCGAGTTTGGCAACGCGCTCCTGGAGCTTCTCGCGGTCGTAATCGCTGGTGGTGTCCTCGATCTGGGTCTGGATCTGTGCGACCCGCGCCTCGATCTCGGATTTCTCGCCAGCGCCATCGACGATGGTGGTCTCGTCCTTGGTGATGGTGACCTTCTTGGCGGTCCCGAGCATGTCCATGGTGACATTCTCAAGCTTCATGCCCAGGTCTTCGCTGATCACCTGGCCACCGGTCAGGACCGCGATGTCCTGGAGCATCGCCTTGCGGCGATCGCCAAAGCCCGGTGCCTTGACGGCAGCGATCTTGAGGCCGCCGCGCAGCTTGTTGACGACGAGCGTGGCGAGCGCTTCGCCCTCGACGTCCTCGGCAATGATGAGCAGCGGTTTCTGCGACTGGATGACCGACTCGAGCAGCGGAACCATGGGCTGAAGGCTCGACAGTTTCTTCTCGTGCAGCAGGATCATGCAGTCATCGAGATCGGCAATCATCTTCTCGGGGTTGGTCACGAAATAGGGCGACAGGAACCCACGGTCGAACTGCATGCCCTCTACGACATCGGTTTCGGTCTCAAGACCCTTGTTCTCCTCGACGGTGATGACACCCTCGTTGCCGACCTTCTGCATCGCGTCGGCGATCTGCTGACCGATGTCGGCCTCGCCATTGGCCGAGATGGTGCCGACCTGGGCAATCTCGTCCGAGTTGTCGACCGGACGGGCAGCAGCCTTGATCGCCTCGACCACCTTGAGCGTGGCCAGGTCGATCCCGCGCTTGAGATCCATCGGGTTCATGCCGGCGGCGACCGCCTTCATGCCTTCCTTGACGATGGCCTGGGCCAGAACCGTCGCGGTGGTGGTGCCGTCGCCGGCCTCGTCATTGGTGCGGTTGGCCACTTCCTTGAGCATCTGCGCGCCCATATTCTCGAACTTGTCTTCCAGTTCGATTTCCTTGGCAACGGTCACACCGTCCTTGGTGATGCGCGGCGAGCCGAAGCTCTTGTCCAGAACCACGTTGCGGCCTTTCGGGCCCAGCGTCACCTTGACCGCATCGGCCAGGGTGTTCACGCCCTTGAGCAGTTTGTTGCGGGCGTCCGTGTTGAATCTCACGTCTTTTGCAGACATGTGCAATCTCCTTGCATTTGCGTTCGTTGAAACGGTCGGATCAGGTCACGATCCGCGGAATTCAGGCCGCCTTGGCGGCCTTGCCGTTGTCCATGATGCCCATGATGTCGGCCTCTTTCATGATCAACAGTTCCTCGCCGTCGATCGTCACTTCCGTGCCCGACCACTTGCCGAACAGAACGCGATCGCCTACCTTGACATCAAGGGCGATGCGGTCGCCGTCATCGTCGCGCGCGCCCGCGCCAACTGCGACGATTTCACCTTCCGCCGGCTTTTCCTTGGCGCTGTCGGGGATGATCAGCCCGCCTGCGGTTTTCTCTTCGCTTTCGACGCGGCGCACGACCACGCGGTCATGAAGCGGTGTAAATGCCATTTCTGTTCTCCTCTGAGACAGTCGTTTCTCCCGAGCCCGCCACGCCCGAAGCACGTGAGCGGACATTAGCACTCACTGGGTTCGAGTGCTAACGGCGCATAGCTAAGCCCAGGCCCCGCACCTGTCAAGACAACGTTTTGCGAAAATTGGCAGCTTCGCCTGCACCCGCGGCCCGGCCCTGCACTTCGGGGGTTAAGACCGCCCGGCAAACACTATAACCTGTCGCCGAACCCGACCATCCCGAGCGGAGCCCGACCCTTGCGATTCCTCTTTCTTGCCCTCCTGCTGCTGACCCGTCCGGCACTCGCGCTCGATTGTGGCGGCACCGACCTGCTCACCACCCTGCCGGAGTCCGACCGCGCCGCGCTCCGGGCCCGCGCCGACGCCACGCCGCATGGCCACGGCCTGCTCTGGCAGGCTGTGAAAGACGGCACGCGTTTCACGATCTTCGGCACCTATCATTTGCCGCATGGGCGGACCGCGGCCCATCTCGACGCGCTCCTGCCCCGCGCCCGCGCCGCCGACATCGCCTATTTCGAAATGAACGCCCCCGACGCGCGGGAATTCGAACGCATGGCGACAACCCGGCCCGGCGTCCTCTTCATCGCCGACGGCCCCACCCTGCCCGAGCGCCTCGACGAGGATGAATGGCAGAAACTGCGCGTCGCGATGGCCGCGCGCGGCTTTCCCAGCTTCCTGACCGCCAAGATGCGCCCGGTCTTCGTGTCGATGATGCTGGGGATGAGCCCCTGTGCCCTGCAACAGCAACAGGCCGGCGCCAAGGGCATCGACCAGCGCCTCGCCACCACCCTGCATGCCGAGGACCGCGAGACCCGCTCGATCGAGGATCCGCTGACCAGTCTGCAAATCTTCGACGCCTTCCCGCCCGACACCCAGATCGACATGATCCGCCTCTCGCTCGATCTTCCGATCGACCCCGACGATCTCGGAACAACCCTGCTCAACGCCTATCTGGGCCAGGACATCGCGCTCATCTGGGAACTGGGCCGCGACATCTCGCTCGCCCATGGCGGGCCGACGGCCGAACAGGATTTCGCCCAGCTCGAACGCGTCCTCTTGACCGAACGCAACCGCGCATGGGCCGAAACCCTGCTGAGCGATGCAGCCGACAGCCCGGGCCAAAGCGCCTTTGTCGCCGTCGGTGCCGCGCATCTCATCGGCGAAACGGGCCTCCTGCACCTGCTCGAGCGCGCCGGATACACGGTGACGCCGCTGCCCTTCGACTGACCACGGAGACAACGCCAATGCAGATCACCGCCAATGACATCACGCTCGAAATCGAGGACCACGGCCCCGCCGACGCCCCCGCCATGATCCTGATCCGGGGCCTCGGGACCCAGCTTGTCCACTGGCCCGAGACCGTCGTTCAGGGCCTTGTCCGGTCGGGCTTCCGCACCATCACATTCGACAACCGCGACATCGGCCTCTCGCAACGCTGCCCCGCCCCCGGCGTGCCCGGCGACGCCGACGAGATCACCGAGAAGGTCATGGCGGGCACCGAGATCGCCCCCGCCTACAGGCTCGACGACATGGCCCGCGACGTGGTGGGCATCATGGACGCGCGCGGCATCGACAAGGCGCATGTGTTCGGCATTTCCATGGGCGGCGCCATCGCCCAGATCCTCGCCCTCGATCACGCCGACAGGCTGCTGAGCGCCAGCATCGTGATGACCGCCGCGCGCCCGCTGCTCGATCGCGGGCGGCTTTCCGACATGCTGCCGCGCCTGCTCGCGCGCCCCGAAACCCTCGACGAAGCGCAGGACAACTGGGTCGCGGGCCACGCCTCCTTCGGCTCGCCCGGCTTTCCCATGCCCGAAGAGGACATCCGCGCCGAGGCCCGCCTCGCCTGGGCACGCAGCGCCGATCACGAGGGCGTCAACCGCCAGCTCCTGGCCACGCTCGCCGCCCCCGACCGCCGCCCCCGGCTTGGCGAGGTGACCAACCCCTGCCTTGTGATCCACGGGGTCGATGATACGCTGATCCCGGTCGAGATGGGCGCCGAAATCGCCGATCACATCCCCGGCGCCGAATTCCACGCGATCAAGGGCATGGGCCACATCATCACGCCGCTTCTGGCCCCGCAGATCGTCTCGCTGGTCTGCGATTTTATCCGCAGGCAGGGCTGAGCACGCCCCGGACCGCGACTCGAAGGGGACTCGGCGCGGACTCGGTGCGGGCCGGTCGGGTCGCGGACAGGGACGCTCACGTCTCGTAACTGGCGATCTCGATCAGGTTTCCGTCCGGATCACGGATATAGACCGACCGGATAGGGCCCCGCGCGCCGGTGCGGACGACCGGCCCGTCCTCGATGGGAACGCCCGCAAGGGCAAGCTTCTCGACGACCGTTTCCGTCGAAAGCGACGTGATCAGGCACAGATCGGCGGACCCCAGCGTCGGGCGCAGGGCTTTGGGCTCGAACTCACGGCCCGCCTGGTGCAGATTGATCTTCTGCCGGCCGAATCCGAGCGCCTTTCGCCCCTGTCCGAACGTGATCACCTTGAACCCCAGGATCTCGCCATAGAACGCGCAGGTCCGATCCATGTCGGCCACCGTCAGGACAAGATGATCCAGACTTTCGATCTCCAGCATGCTCGTTCTCCTTGTTCTCCTGCTTCGCTTGCGGCGATCATGCCCGTTCGCATCAATGCCCGCAAAGGGCGCGTGTCACGCCATCTTCCGCACCCGTCCCCGGGCCGCCAGCGGCCATTGTGATCCGCCCCGCCGCCCACGCCGTAATCCGGTCAAAGGAGATCACCGATGCTGCGCACCCTCGCCCTCACCCTCGCCCTGTTTCTCGGCGCCCAGGCTCAGGCCATCGACCTCGCCACGCCCTTCGAATCGATCGACGGCGGCACTCTTTCGATCGACCAATGGGCGGGGCGGCCGGTTCTGGTGGTCAACACCGCGTCGCGCTGCGGCTATACCCCGCAATATGACGGCCTGCAAAAGCTCTATGACCGCTACCGCGACCGTGGTCTCGTGGTGCTCGCCGTGCCCTCCAACGATTTCCGCCAGGAACTGGCGAGTGAGGCCGCGGTCAAGGAATTCTGCGAGGTGCAATTCGGTCTCGACATCCCGATGACCACCATCACCCATGTGCGCGGCCCCGACACGCACCCGTTCTACAAATCCCTGCGCGCCGAGGCCGGGTTCACCCCGCGCTGGAATTTCAACAAGGTGCTGATCGGCCCCGGGGGCGAGGTTGCGGGCACCTATGGGTCGCGCACCAAACCCCTCTCGCGCAGCATCACCGCGCGGATCGAGGCGATGCTCACCCGCTAGCCAATCGCGGTCATTCCGATTATCCTATCACGATCCCGAACCGCCATCAGGATCGCCTATCATGCTCGACAAGCTCGAAATGTTCATCGCGCTCGCCAAGGAAGAACATTTCGGCCGCGCCGCTGCCAGCCTCGGCATCACCCAGCCATCGCTCTCGGCGGGCATCAAGCAGCTCGAGGAACAACTCGGCGTGCAGCTCGTCTTTCGCGGCTCGCGCTATGGCGGGCTCACCCCCGAAGGCCAGACCGCGCTCGACTGGGCGCGCAAGATCGTCTCGGACTCGCGCCAGTTGCGCGAGGAGATGCGCGCCACCCGGCACGGCCTTTCGGGGCGGTTGCGCATCGCCGTCATTCCCACCGCGCTCACCTGGGCGGCGCGGCTTTCGGCCCGCTTTGCCGAGAAACACCCCAACGTGCGCTTCACCCTCCTGTCGCGCACCTCGGTCGAGATCCTGTCGATGCTTGAAAACCTCGATATCGACGCCGGGCTGTCCTATCTCGACAATGAACCCATGGGCCGGGTCAGCAGCGTGCCGCTCTACGAGGAAACCTACATGCTGGTCTGCGCCGAGACCTCGCCCTTCGCCACCCGCGACGCGGTGCAATGGGGCGAACTCGATGGCCAGAGCCTGTGCCTCCTGACCCCCGACATGCAGAACCGCCGTATCATCAACGGCAACCTTGTCCGCGCCGGGATCACCCCGCAGGCGATGATCGAATCGAACTCGACCGTGGTGCTGGTCGCGCATGTCGTCTCGGGCGGCTGGCTCACCGTGCTGCCCGGCGACATCGCGCGCTTTCTTGCCGGTGGCAAGCCGCTGCGCCTCGTGCCGCTCACCCACCCCGGCGCGGAGCGCGCTCAAGGCCACGCCGTGGGCCTCATCGCCCCCTACCGCGAGCCGCACACGCCTGTCCTGTCGGCGCTTCTCGACGACGCACGCCGCATTTCGGAGGCGAAGGGTCGCTTACCCTCATAATAGCCATCGCCTATCGTTTGACGAAATACCGATATTGATTTCTGAACGCAAAATCCGCATGACTCGCGCCCGAAGCACCCCTTTCGAGGCCAGCCATGACCAACAGCCCGCCCCCCGCCGAAATTGCCGACGAAATCGCCGCCATCATCGACGCGCACAAGGCGCTCGAAGGCCCGCTCCTGCCGATCCTGCACGGCCTGCAAGATGCGTTCGACCACATTCCGCAAGCCGCCGGGCCACTGATCTGTGATGCACTCAACATCAGCCGCGCCGAACTGCATGGCGTGATCAGCTTCTACCACGATTTCCGCGACGCCCCCGCCGGACGGCACATCCTGAAAATCTGCCGCGCCGAGGCCTGCCAGGCCGTCGGCGGCAAGGCACTGGCCGAGGACACGCTCGCGAAACTCGGGCTCGACTGGCACGGCACCACGCCGGGCGGCGCGGTCACGATCGAGCCGGTCTATTGCCTCGGGCTTTGTGCCTGCGCGCCCGCCGCGATGATCGACGACCGGGTGATCGGCCGCATGGACAGCGCGAGAATGCAATCCCTGCTCGAAAAGGTGGGCGCATGAAACTCTACATCCCCCTCGACAGCGCCGCCAAGGCGCTGGGCGCCGATGACGTCGCCGCCGCGCTGGCCGCCGAGGCCGAGACACAGGGCCTCGAAATCGACATCATCCGCACCGGCTCGCGCGGCATGATCTGGCTCGAACCGCTGGTCGAGATCGAACAGGACGGCACCCGCATCGGCTTTGGCCCGGCCACGCCCGAAGACGCCGCCGCGATCCTTTCGGGCAACAGCGACAAGGCGCTCGGCCCGGTGGAAGAGCTTGACTGGATGAAACGCCAGGATCGCCTCACCTTCGCCCGCGTCGGCGTGATCGACCCGCTCGACCTGGCCGATTACGAGGCCCATGGCGGGCTGGCCGGTCTGCGCCGCGCACTCGGGATGACCGGGCAGGAGATCGTGGACGAGGTCAAGACCTCCGGCCTGCGCGGTCGTGGCGGCGCGGGTTTCCCGACCGGCATCAAGTGGCAGACCGTGCATGACGCCGACGCCCCGCAGAAATACATCGTCTGCAACGCCGACGAGGGCGACAGCGGCACCTTCGCCGACCGCATGATCATGGAGGGCGACCCCTTCACCCTGATCGAAGGCATGGCCATCGCCGGTTTGGCCGTGGGCGCCACCAGGGGCTATGTCTACCTGCGTTCGGAATATCCCGACGCCATCGCCATCATGACCCGCGCGGTCGAGATCGCCCGCGCCAAGGGGCTGCTCGGCGCCGACGTGATGGGCTCGGGGCGGGCCTTTGACATGGAAATCCGCAAGGGCGCCGGCGCCTATGTCTGCGGCGAGGAAACCTCGCTGCTGAACTCGCTTGAAGGCAAGCGCGGCGTGGTGCGCGCCAAACCGCCCCTGCCCGCGCTCGAAGGCTTCCTCGGACGCCCGACCGTGGTCAACAACGTGATTTCCCTCGCCACCGTGCCGGTGATCTTCGAGCGGGGCGCGCAGCATTACGCCGATTTCGGCATGGGCCGCTCGCGCGGCACCGTGACCCTGCAGATTGCCGGAAACGTGGAGCGCGGCGGCCTGTTCGAGACCGCGTTCGGGATCAGCCTCGGTGAAGTCGTGAACGATCTCGGCGGCGGCACCATGACCGGCCGTCCGGTCAAGGCGGCACAGGTCGGCGGGCCGCTGGGCGCCTACCTGCCCGCGTCGAAATTCGACGCCCCGCTGGGATATGAGGAACTTGATGCCAAGGGCGGGCTGCTGGGCCATGCCGGGATCGTGATTTTCGATGACAGCGCGGATATGCTAGAAATGGCCCGCTTCGCGATGGAGTTTTGCGCGGTTGAAAGCTGCGGGAAATGCACGCCCTGCCGGATCGGCGCGGTGCGCGGGGTCGAAACCATCGACCGCATCGCCCGGGGCGACGCCGATGCGTTGCCGCTCCTGACCGATCTCTGCGAGGTGATGCGCGACGGCTCGCTCTGCGCGCTGGGCGGGTTCACCCCCCTGCCGGTGATGTCCGCCGTCACCCATTTCGCCGACGATTTCGCGCATGGCAAGGAGGCTGCGGAATGAGCGGTTTCGCCTTGCTGTCGCAAGCCGACCAGCCTGGGGGCGCTGCCCCCAAGGTGCAAAATGCCTCGGCATTTTGCCACCACCCCCGGAGTATTTCCGGCAAGATGAAAGACTGAGGCCAGACCATGAAAGATTTCATCATCCCCGACGACCGCGACATGGGCACGCCCGCGCGCGAGGGCGCGCCTGTGACCCTCACCATCGACGGGTTCGACGTGACCGTGCCCGAGGGCACCTCGGTGATGCGCGCCGCCGCCGAGGCCGGCATTTCCGTGCCCAGGCTCTGCGCCACCGACAGCGTCGAGGCGTTCGGCTCCTGCCGGCTCTGCGTGGTCGAGATCGAGGGCCGCCGCGGCACGCCCTCCTCCTGCACCACGCCGGTCGCGCCCGGCATGGTCGTGAACACCGGCTCCTCCAAGGTGCGCAAGATCCGCCGCGGCGTGATGGAGCTCTACATCTCCGACCACCCGCTCGATTGCCTGACCTGCTCGGCCAACGGCGATTGCGAGTTGCAGGACATGGCCGGCGCCGTGGGCCTGCGCGACGTGCGCTATGCCGCGCCCGAGGGCGGCGCGCTCGACAATCATTTCGAGGCGCGCAACACCTCGGGCGACAACCACCGCTACCTGCCCAAGGACGAGAGCAACCCCTATTTCACATATGACCCGTCGAAATGCATCGTCTGCTCGCGCTGCGTGCGCGCCTGCGAAGAGGTGCAGGGCACCTTCGCCCTCACCATAGAGGGCCGCGGCTTCGACAGCCGGGTCAGCGCGGGCAACCCGTTTGACGATTTCCTCTCGTCGGATTGCGTGAGCTGCGGCGCCTGCGTGCAGGCCTGCCCCACCGCCACGCTTCAGGAGAAATCGGTGGTCGAACTGGGCACCCCGGAACACTCGGTCGTGACCACCTGCGCCTATTGCGGCGTGGGCTGTTCCTTCAAGGCCGAGATGCAGGGCGACACGCTTGTGCGCATGGTGCCGTGGAAAAACGGCAAGGCCAATCGCGGCCATTCCTGCGTCAAGGGCCGCTTTGCCTATGGCTATGCCCACCACCAGGACCGCATCCTCAATCCGATGATCCGCGATAACATCACCGACCCTTGGCGCGAAGTCTCGTGGGACGAGGCGCTTTCCTTCGCCGCCACCCGCCTGCGCGGCCTGCAGGAGAAGCACGGGGCAAAGAGCATCGGCGTCATCACGTCGAGCCGCTGCACCAACGAGGAAACCTACCTCGTGCAGAAACTCACCCGCGCGGTATTCGGCAACAACAACACCGACACCTGCGCGCGGGTCTGCCATTCGCCCACCGGCTATGGCCTGGGCCAGACCTTCGGCACCTCGGCGGGCACGCAGGATTTCGACAGCGTCGAACATACCGACGTCGTCATCGTGATCGGCGCCAACCCCACCGACGGCCACCCGGTCTTTGCCAGCCGCCTCAAGAAACGCCTGCGCGCGGGCGCGAAACTCATCGTGATCGACCCGCGCCGCATCGACCTGGTGAAATCGGCCCATGTCGAGGCCGCGCATCACCTGCCGCTGCGCCCCGGCACCAATGTCGCCGTGGTGACCGCGCTGGCCCATGTGATCGTCACCGAGAAACTCTATGACGAGGACTTCATCCGCACCCGCTGCGACTGGGAAGAATTCCAGGCCTATGCCGAATTCGTCTCCAATCCGCGCCACAGCCCCGAAATGGCCGAGGAGCTGACCCGCGTCCCCGCCGCCGAGTTGCGCGAAGCCGCGCGGCTGTTCGCGACCGGCGGCAATGGTGCGATCTATTACGGACTTGGCGTCACCGAACATTCGCAGGGCTCGACCACCGTGATGGGCATCGCCAACCTTGCCATGCTCACCGGCAATGTCGGCCGTCCGGGCGTGGGCGTGAACCCGCTCAGGGGGCAGAACAACGTGCAGGGCTCCTGCGACATGGGCTCCTTCCCGCACGAACTGCCCGGCTATCGCCACGTGAAACTCCCCGAGGTGCGCAAGATCTTCGAAGACGCCTGGGGCGTTTCGATCGACCCCGAGCCGGGCCTGCGCATCCCCAACATGCTGGATGCGGCGGTCGATGGCACGTTCAAGGGGCTATACTGCCAGGGCGAGGACATCCTGCAATCCGACCCCGACACGAAACACGTCGCTGCCGGTCTCGCCGCGATGGAATGCGTCATCGTGCATGACCTCTTCCTCAACGAGACGGCCAACTATGCCCATGTCTTCCTGCCCGGCTCGACCTTCCTTGAAAAGGACGGCACCTTCACCAATGCCGAACGCCGCATCAACCGCGTGCGCCGGGTGATGGCGCCGCGCAACGGCTATGCCGACTGGGAGGTGACGCAGCTTCTGGCCAACGCCATGGGGGCGAACTGGACCTACACCCACCCCAGCCAGATCATGGATGAGATCGCGGCCACCACCCCGAGCTTCGCGGGTGTCACCTATGATCTGCTCGACGAGAAGGGCAGCGTGCAATGGCCCTGCAACGAGGATCACCCCGACGGCACGCCGCTCATGCATGTCGATGGCTTCATGCGCGGCAAGGGGCGCTTCATCGTCACCGAATATGTCGCCACCGACGAAAAGACCGGCCCGCGCTTTCCGCTGCTGCTCACCACCGGGCGGGTGCTCTCGCAATATAACGTGGGGGCACAGACACGGCGCACCGCCAATTCCGTCTGGCATGGCGAGGACGTGCTCGAAATCCACCCCCACGACGCCGAGAATCGCGGGCTGAACGAAGGCGACTGGGTCAAGCTGGCCAGCCGCTCGGGCGAAACGAGCTTGCGCGCCCATGTCACCGAGAGGGTCGCGCCGGGCGTGGTCTATACCACCTTCCACCACCCCGACACCCAGGCCAACGTGGTCACCACCGATTTCTCGGACTGGGCCACCAACTGCCCGGAATACAAGGTGACGGCGGTGCAGGTCTCGGCCTCCAACGGGCCATCCGAATGGCAGGAAGACTATGCCGCACAGGCCGAGCAAGCCCGCCGCATCCTGCCCGCGGCCGAGTGATCGTGATGACCCGCCTGCCCGCCAAGGCCATATCGCACCCGGGCCTGTCGCTGCGCCCCGACGGTGCGGTGCGCGTGCATCGCACCCTGCCCGAGGAGACGGCGGTCGCGATGGTCTATGACGGCACCACGCAGGCGGTGATGATGGCCACCCCCGCCGATATCGGGGATTTCGCGCTGGGCTTTTCGCTGGGCGAAGGCATCGTCGCCTCCCCCGACGAGATCGAGGAGATCGAGATCGCGCCACAGGAGAACGGCATCGAGGCACGCATGTGGCTGCATCCCGACCGGCGCGCCGCACTCGACGCGCGCCGCCGCTTCATGGCCGGGCCGGTCGGCTGCGGGCTCTGCGGCATCGACAGCCTGGCCGAGGCCACCCGCCCCCTGCCGCCGGTCACCGATGACGGCCTGCGCCTCACCCGGGCCGAGGTCGCCAATGCCTCCGACGCGCTGCGTGCCCATCAGCCGCTGCATGACCAGACCCATGCCAGCCACGCGGCGGGCTTTCTCGTCCCCGGTCAGGGCATCGTCATGGCGCGCGAGGATGTGGGCCGCCACAACGCGCTCGACAAGCTCATCGGCGCGCTGGCCCGCGCGGGCGTCGCCCCGGCCAGCGGTGCCTTCGTGCTGACCTCGCGGCTCTCGGTCGAACTGGTGCAGAAATGCGCCATCGCGGGCGGGCCCGCGCTCATCGCCGTGTCGGCCCCCACCGCCCATGCGCTGCGGCTCGCCGAAGGCGCGGGCATCACGCTGGCCGCCTTTGCCCGCGGCGGTGGCTTCGACGTCTATTCCCACCCCCACCGCATCACCTCCGAGGTCACCGATGTCGCCTGAGAAAATGGTCCACATGGCCAACCAGATCGCCACCTTCTTCAAAAGTCAGCCGGACGAGGATCAGGCCGAACGCGTCGCGGGCCACCTGCGCGATTTCTGGGAGCCGCGGATGCGCGACCAGCTCAAGGCATATGTCGCCGCCGGCGGCGAGGGACTCGACGATCTGGTCATCGAAGCCAGCGAACGGGTCTGACCGCCGCGACAATGCGCCAAGGGCAGCGCCGGCCCGCGGGGTGGCGCAAAGCGCCGCCCCATGGGGGCGGGTCGGCGCTGCCCGACGGTTCCCGCCGGGCGGGGCATCGCCTCAGGCACCGCGCGCCCGGTTAACCGGTTTCGTGAATAAACCCTTGCCAATCACCCGGCAGCCGGGTGGCAGCCGGGTGGCAGCCGGGCGGCAGCCGGGCGGCAGCCGGATGTCACCCCCCGGTTTTGCGGCCCGCACCACCCGTTAACCCCACCGCACGGTGCGGCAATGATGCCGCAACCCATCCATGCCGTTGACCCCCGCCCGGAGCCTTGCCATAACGGTTGCAAATGGCCCCCGGGGAACTGCATGGACATGGAAAACCAGGCAACACCGACCGAATGGGGGCCGTTCGGCCGACCGCTATTCGATGACCCCTCGGCCCGCGCCCTGTCGCGCGTCGGCGTGGTCGATGTCGGCTCGAACTCGGTCCGCCTCGTCGTCTTCGACGGCGCCGCCCGCTCACCGGCCTATTTCTTCAACGAAAAGATCATGTGCGCCCTCGGCGAGGGCCTTGGCGAAACCGGCCGCCTGAACCCGCAGGGCCGGGTGCGCGCGCTCTCCGCGCTCCGCCGCTTTCAGCGCCTTGGCGAAGGCATGGGCACCGGCCCGCTCACCGCCGTGGCCACCGCCGCCGTGCGCGACGCGAGTGACGGCGAGGAATTCGCCGACCTTGTCGAAAAACAGACCGGCCTCAGGCTGCATGTCATCGACGGGCTCGAAGAGGCCCGCCTCTCCGCCCAGGGTGTTCTTCTGGGCTGGCCCGGCTCCTATGGCCTCGTCTGCGACATTGGGGGCGCCTCGATGGAACTGGCCGAGATCAACGGCGGCGAGGTCGGGCGCCGCGTCACCTCGCAACTGGGCCCGCTCAGGCTCAGGGGGATGAAGGGCGGCAAGAAGGCGCGCAATGCCCATATCCAAAGCGTTCTCAAGGGTTTGCACGAACATATGGGCGATCAGCACAATCGCCTTTTTCTGGTCGGCGGCTCTTGGCGCGCCATCGCCCGGATCGACATGGACCGCCAAGGCTACCCGCTCCATGTGCTGCATGAATACCGGATGAGCCGCAAGTCGGTGTCGGCCACCGCCAGGTATATCGCCCAGACCGACCCCGACGTGCTGCGCGCACGCTGCGGCGTCTCGGCCCAGCGCATGGCGCTTGTTCCCATCGCCGCCGAGGTGCTCAAGGAGGTGATCAAGACCTTCGGCCCCCGCGACATCGCGGTCTCGTCCTACGGTATCCGCGAGGGCATGCTGTTCGAGCAGATGCCACAGAAACTGCGCGACCGCGACCCCCTGATCGAGGCCTGCCACTTTGCCGAATCCAAGGATGCCCGGCTGCCCGGTTTCGGCCGCACGCTCTATGATTTCATCCTGCCCCTGTTCCGGAACGCCCATGCCGACCGGCTCCGCCTGATCAAGGCCGCCTGCCTTCTGCATGACGTGACATGGCGCGCGCATCCCGACTACCGGGCCGAGCTGTGTTTCGACAACGCCACCCGCGCCAATCTCGGCGGGCTCAAGCATTCCGAGCGCATCTTCCTCGGCCTCGCCCTGCTGCACCGCTATTCCAATTCGCGCAAGGGCAGCCGATTCGAACCGCTCTTCGACCTGATCCCCGAACACGAGCGCAAGACCGCCGAAGTGGTCGGCAAGGCAATGCGCTTCGGCGCCATGCTCTGGCTCAAAAAGGACGCCGAACTCGGCCATCTGCGGCTTTTTCCCAAGAAGAAACTGCTCGAACTCACGCTGACCCCCGAGGCCGCGCCACTTTTCGGCGAAGTGGCCGAGGCGCGTTTCCGATCCCTCGCCGATGCGCTCAACGCCACACCCCAGGTCAACCGGAAAACCAGGAAAATCAACGGCATGATGGGGCGCGCCGCTCCCGGTTCCGTCCTTGACAACGGGTCGCGATAGGCACATCCCTTACAAGTGTCATGAAAATTTCTCTTGATTTTTGGCCGACAACACCCAATATCATGCCTGCGACGTTACCACTATCGACCACTGCTCCTTCACCGGCCAGTCACTCGATTTTGTACTGACTGAGCGATCCTGCCGCAATCCCGCGCGCAGACACATGAAGGAGAAAAGACGATGGCAAATGGCACCGTCAAATGGTTCAACACCACCAAAGGCTACGGCTTCATCGCACCGGAATCGGGCGGCAAGGACGTGTTCGTCCACATCTCGGCGGTCGAGCGTTCGGGCCTCACCGGCCTCGCCGACGATCAGAAAGTGACCTATGACGTCGAAGCCGGCCGCGACGGCCGCGAATCGGCGGTGAACATCTCGCTGGTATAACCCTGCGATTTCACGCGTTTTCGGAACGGGCGTCTCTCGCGAGGCGCCCGTTTTTCCTTGGTCTCACTCGTCCCTGATCCGCGCGATCAACGCGCGAACGCTGGGCCCGATCGCCTCGACGATCCGCTCCACCCCTTCCGCATCGGGGTGAATCCCGTCCGCCTGCATGAACTCCAGCGCCTGTGCCGGGTCATCCCCCAAGGCGGCCAGGAAATCGGGGTAGAACAGCGTGTCGTGCTTTTCCGCCAGATCGGCATAGGCCGCCTCGAACTCCGCGCGATACTCCGGCCCGTAATTGCCCGGCCCCGGGATCCCCACCAGCAACACCTCAAGCCCGCGCTCCGCCGCGATCTCAAGCATCGCATCGAGATTGGCGCGCATCGTCGCGGGGTCGGTCCCACGCAGCGCGTCATTGCCGCCCAGCGTCAGGATCACCCCCTGCAACTCGGGCGTCAGCGACCATTCGAACCGCGCCAGCCCGCCCGCCGTGGTATCGCCCGACACGCCCGCATTGACCACGCGCACATCCTCGCCCTGCTCCTCGAGCCACGCCCGCAACCGCGGCACGAACCCCTCATGCTCGGCCAGGCCATACCCCGCCGTCAGACTGTCGCCATAAGCCATGAGGTGAACCTTCTCCGCCGCCGCCGGCCCGGCCAGCAACGCGAAAAAAAGAAACCCTGCCAGCGCCTTGCCGACCGGCACGCGCACCCCATATGACACCAGAAGCAACAACCAGAATATGGGCCGCATGACCTCTCCCTCAGAAGAACCGGTTCTGTCCCTTGCCGACGCGGCGCTTTCGCTCGATGGCAACGCGGGACGTATCGAGATACTCCACGCGATTTCACTGGATGTAAACCGGGGCGAGACGCTGGGCCTTGTCGGCCCTTCCGGGTCGGGCAAATCCTCGCTACTGATGCTGATGGGCGGGCTCGAACGGGCCACCTCCGGGCGGGTCACATCGCTGGGCCAAGACCTGTCGAACATGTCCGAGGACGCGCTGGCACGGTTCCGCCGCAATCACATGGGCGTGGTGTTCCAGTCCTTTCACCTCATCCCCACCATGACCGCGCTCGAAAACGTCGCCACGCCGCTTGAACTGGCCGGGCACCGCGATGCCTTCGACCGCGCCCGTGACGAACTGGCCCGCGTCGGGCTGGCCTCGCGCGCCGATCACTACCCCAGCCAGCTTTCGGGCGGCGAACAACAGCGCGTGGCCCTTGCCCGCGCCGTGGCCCCGAAACCCGATATCCTGCTGGCCGATGAGCCCACCGGCAATCTCGACAGCACCACCGGCGCCCAGATCATCGAATTGCTGTTCGACCTGCGCGCCGCCCATGGCGCGACCCTCGTGCTGGTCACCCACGATCCGGCCGTTGCGGATCGCTGCGACCGCGTGTTGCACCTGCGCGACGGGCGCATCGAGACCGCCCGGGGGGCCGCTGCATGAGCCTGCCCATGGCGAGCCGCATCGCCCGGCGCGAATTGCGCGGCGGCCTGCGCGGCTTTGCCGTCTTCCTGGCCTGCCTCGCGCTCGGCGTGGCCGCCATCGCCGGAATCGGATCGGTCCGCGCCGCGATCGAGGCCGGGCTGACCCGCGAGGGCGCGGCACTTCTGGGCGGCGATGCCGAGATCGAGCTGACCTATCGCTTTGCCACGCCCGAAGAACGCGCCTGGATGGAACGCCGCGCCGAAGCGGTCTCGGAAATCGCCGATTTCCGCTCCATGGCGGTGGTCGGCGACACCCGTGCCCTGACCCAGATCAAGGCCGTCGATGAAGCCTATCCGCTCAAAGGCGCGGTGCAGCTCGACCCGCCGATCCCGCTCCACGAGGCCCTGCGCGGCGCGGACCTTCCCGGCGCGGTGATGGACCCGCTCCTCATTGACCGGATGGGGCTTTCCATCGGCGACAGCTTCACCCTCGGGCGGCAGGAATTCCGCCTCGCCGCCGCGCTCACCCGCGAGCCGGACAATGCCACCGGCGGGTTCAGCCTCGGGCCACGCACCATCCTGCACCGCGACGCGCTGGCGGGCTCGGGGCTGCTCGAACCCGGCACGCTCTATTCCAGCCATTACCGGCTGTCGCTGCCCCCCGGCACCGATCTCGACGCGTTGGAGGCAGAGGCGCGCACCGAACTGGCCGGGTCCGGGCTGCGTTGGCGCGATGCGCGCAACGGCGCGCCCAACGTGGCGCAGTTTGTCGAACGGCTCTCGGGCTTCCTGATCCTTGTCGGCCTGTCCGGCCTCGCCGTGGGCGGCGTGGGCGTCTCGGCGGCGGTGCGCGCCTATCTCGCGGGCAAGACCGGCACCATCGCCACGCTGCGCACGCTGGGGGCCACGAATGCCACGATCTTCATGGCCTATGCGCTCCAGATCGCCGCCCTTTCGGCGCTGGGCATCGTGATCGGCCTTGTGCTGGGCGGCGGCGTGCCGTTGCTGCTCGCGCCCGTCCTCGCCGCCGCCCTGCCGGTGCCGGCGGTGTTTTCGCTCTACCCCGCCCCGCTCTTCGAGGCGGCACTCTATGGCGCGCTCACCGCTGCGCTCTTCACCCTCTGGCCGCTGGCCCGGACCGAAACGATCCGCGCCGCCACGCTGTTTCGCGATGCGCTGTCGGGCGCGCCTGCATGGCCGCGCGCGCGCTATGTGCTGGCCACCGCCGGGCTGCTGGCCGCGCTGATCGCCGCGGCGGCGGTGTTTTCCGGCTCGGTCCGGCTCACCCTCTGGACCGCCGCCGGGATCATCGCGGCGCTGATGATCCTCGCGCTGGCCGGGCTGGCGATCCGGGCCTTGGCACGACGCAGCCACCGCGCCGCCCGCACGCGGCCCGCCACCCGCTGGGCACTGGCCGCGATCGGCGGCCCCGGCTCCGAGGCGCTGCCGGTGGTCCTCTCGATCGGGCTGGGCCTGTCGGTGCTGGCTGCGGTGGGGCAGATCGACGGCAACCTGCGCGGCGCGATCTCGCGCGACCTGCCGCAAGAGGCGCCGTCCTACTTCTTCGTCGACATCCAGAAGGACCAGATGCCGGGCTTTCTCGACCGGGTCGAGAACGACCCCGCCGTGTCGCGCGTGCAAAGCGCACCGATGCTGCGCGGCGTGGTTTCCCAAATCAACGGCCGCCCGGCGGCCGAGGTGGCGGGCGATCACTGGGTGGTGCGTGGCGACCGCGGCATCACCTATGCCGGCCCCCAACCCGACGGCACCCGCGTCACTGCGGGCGACTGGTGGCCCGATGACTATTCCGGCCCCCCGCTGGTCAGTTTCGCCGCCGAAGAGGCCGCCGAGATGGGGCTGAGCCTCGGCGACACGATCACGCTCAACATCCTTGGCCGCGACATCACCGCCACCATCGCCTCGTTCCGCGAGGTCGATTTCTCCACCGCCGGAATGGGCTTCGTGCTGACCATGGACCCGGCCTCGGTCGCCGCCGCGCCGCATGGCTTCATCGCCACGGTCTATGCCGAGCCCGAGGCCGAGGCCGCGATCCTGCGCGACCTTTCGGACGCCTTCCCCAACATCACCGCGATCCGCGTGCGCGACGCCATCGATCGCGTCGCCGAGATGCTCGACGGGATTGCCGCCGCCACGTCCTGGGGCGCGGCGGTGACGCTGCTCACCGGGTTTCTCGTGCTGATCGGCGCGGCCGCGGCGGGCAGCCCGGCCCGCGCCCACGAGGCCGCAGTGCTCAAGACGCTGGGCGCCACCCGCGCCAGCATCCTGGGCAGTTTCCTCCTGCGCGCCGGGCTTCTGGGCCTTGCCGCCGGAACCGTTGCACTGGGCGCCGGCATCGCGGGTGGCTGGGCGATCAGCCATTTCCTGTTCGAGACGCGCTTTTCGGTGATCTGGCCCTCGGGGCTGGCCATCGTCGCCGGCGGCGTCGCGGCCACGCTGGCGGCCAGCGCGGGATTCTCGGCCCGCTCGCTCGCCGTCCGCCCCGCCCGGGTGCTGCGCGCCCGGGAATGAGGCGTTTCCGGAAATGTCTGACACAATATGGATCGCCAATGCCCCGAAACGCTATTGCAGTTGCACGTCGCGCCCGGCAATGCCATCCCTAAGAGCCGGATTTAGAAGTCGGCGGCGGAGGGCTGGCGAGGGGTTTTCGTTCCTGATAAGTGGGTTGGATGCGCCAATATCGGGGAATACTGGCAAATCCGAACCGCTTCTCAGGGGCGAAAAGACCCGCCAGGCCGACCCGCCCGACTTTTAAATCAGGCTCTCAGCCACCAGCAGGAACAGTGGACCCATGGCCAGCCAGAACACCCTCCCCCGCCCCGCCACGCGCCTCACCGACGCACAAATCACGAGCCTCGTGAATCTCGTTCGCCGGGCGGCAAAGACCGAGATCCTGCCACGCTTCCGCAACCTCACCGAAGGCCAGATATCGGCCAAGACCGGGCCCGCCGATCTTGTCACCGCCGCCGACACCGGCGCCGAGGCGATGATCAGGCGCGGCATCCAGCGGCTGTTTCCCTCGGCGGTGGTGCTGGGAGAGGAAGGCGCCACCGACGATCCGGAACTGCGCCGGCGCGCCGCCGGGGCCGAACTGGCCTTCATCGTCGATCCGGTGGATGGCACCTGGAACTTTGCCCACGGCCTGCCGCTGTTTGGCGTGATCGTCGCCGCCACCCGGTTTGGCAGACCGATTTTCGGCATGCTCTATGATCCGATCACCGACGACTGGATCGTCGCAAGCGAGGACGGCCCGGCCCTGCAATCCGAACTCGCCCGCCCTCACCGCCGCCTCTCGACATCGCCCGGCGCCGCGCTCACGCGCATGTCGGGCTTCGTTCACCTGTCGCACATGCCCTATCCCGACCAGCGCGCCCTCGCGCCGCTCGCGTCCGAATTCGCGCGTTTCACGGCACTGCGGTGCTCATGCCACGAATACCGCCTCATGGCGCAGGGCGCGGTCGATTTCATTCTCTCGGCCACGCTCAACCCATGGGATCATGCCGCCGGGGTGCTGATCTGCAAACGCGCCGGCGGGGTCGCGCGGTTTCTCGATGATACCGAATACGACACGGCGCGCACCGATGGCTATCTTCTCGCCGCCCCGAACGAATCCACATGGGCGGTCCTGCGTGACCGGTTCGCCGCCGCTCTGGACCTCTGACCAAACAGGCCCCGACCGAAGGCCAAAGGCGACCGGCCGGCTTTCCCGGATTACTCTGCCACCTCTGCATAGGCGTCGACCGGCGGGCAGGTGCAGACCAGGTGCCGGTCGCCCCACGCATTGTCCACCCGGTTGACCGGCGGCCAGTATTTGTCGACGCGGAATGCGCCCGGCGGGAAACAGCCCTCTTCGCGGCTATAGGGCCGGTCCCAGTCCTTCACCAGGTCCTCCATCGTGTGCGGCGCGTTCTTCAAGGGGTTGTTCTCGCGGTCAATCCGCCCCTCCTCGATGGCGCGAATTTCCTCGCGAATGGAAAGCATCGCGTCGCAGAACCGGTCCAGCTCGGACTTGGCCTCGCTCTCGGTCGGCTCGATCATCAGCGTGCCCGGCACCGGCCAGCTCATCGTCGGGGCGTGAAACCCGTTGTCCATCAACCGCTTGGCGATGTCATCAACGGTGACGCCCGCACTGTCCGCAAAGGGCCGCGTGTCGAGGATGCATTCATGCGCCACCCGACCCCCCGGCCCCTTGTAAAGCACGTCAAACGCCCCTTCGAGCCGCTTGGCGATGTAATTGGCATTGAGGATCGCCACCCGCGTCGCCTGGGTCAGCCCCTCGCCCCCCATCATCAGCACATAGGCCCATGAAATCGGCAGGATCGAGCCCGAACCAAAGGGCGACGCGCTCACCGCGCCGGATTTCTCGGGCAGATGCGGGATCAGGTGATCCCTGACCCCGATCGGCCCCATGCCGGGCCCCCCGCCGCCATGCGGAATGGCGAATGTCTTGTGCAGGTTCAGGTGGCTCACATCGCCGCCAAGGTCGCCGGGCCGCGAAAGCCCCACCATCGCGTTGAGGTTGGCGCCGTCGATATAGACCTGCCCGCCATGCGCGTGGGTGATTCGGCAAACCTCGATCACCGTCTCCTCGAACACGCCGTGGGTCGACGGGTATGTGATCATGCACCCGGCGAGTGTTTCGGAATGTTTCTCGGCCTTCTCGCGGAAATCGTCGAGGTCGATATCGCCGTTGCCGGCCGATTTCACCACCACAACGTCCCAGCCCACCATATGCGCGCTCGCCGGGTTGGTGCCATGCGCGCTCACCGGGATGAGACAGGTCTTGCGATGCCCCTCGCCGCGCGCCGCGTGATAGGCGGAAATGGTCAACAGACCCGCATATTCCCCCTGCGCCCCGGAATTGGGCTGCATCGAAAAGGCGTCATAGCCGGTGATCCGGCACAGCTTGTCGGACAGATCGTCGATCAACTCCTTGTATCCCAGCGCCTGATCGTCGGGGCAATAGGGATGCAGCATCGAGAACTCGCGCCAGCTCACCGGCATCATCTCGGCGGCCGCGTTGAGCTTCATCGTGCACGACCCCAGCGGGATCATCGCCCGGTCCAGCGCCAGGTCGCGGTCGGCCAGCCGGCGCATGTAGCGCATCATCTCGGTCTCGGCCCGGTTCATGTGAAACACCGGATGGGTGAGGAAATCCGACCGCCGATGCATCGCCTCGGGCACCCGGTATTCGGGCGCGAAATCATCATCCTTGCGCCTGATGCCAAAGGCCCGCCAGACCGCCTCGATATCGGCGCTGCGCACCGCCTCGTCGATGGAAATGCCGACCCGGCGCTGGCCCACCGCGCGCAGGTTGACGCCCTCGTCCACCGCCGATTTCATCACCGCCGCCTGAAGCGGCCCCACATCCACCGTGATCGTGTCGAAAAAGACCCGCGGATCGACCTTGAACCCGTTCTCCTCCAATCCCTTGGCGAAGCGAACCGTCTTGCGGTGGATGCGCTGCGCGATCGCCTTCAATCCCTCGGGCCCGTGATAGACCGCATACATCCCCGCCATCACCGCCAGAAGCGCCTGCGCGGTGCAGACATTCGATGTCGCCTTCTCGCGCCGGATATGCTGTTCGCGGGTCTGCAGGGCAAGGCGATAGGCCCGGTTGCCATGGCTGTCGATGGAAACCCCCACGATCCGCCCCGGCATCGCGCGCTTCATCGCATCGCGACACGACATATAGGCCGCGTGCGGCCCGCCATACCCCATCGGCACGCCGAACCGCTGGGTGTTGCCCACCGCGATATCGGCCCCCATCGCGCCCGGCTCCTTCAAGAGGGTCAGCGCCAACAGGTCGGCCGACATCACCGCAACCGCCTTGTGCGCGTGCAGCGCCTCGATCTGGGCGCTGAAATCGCGCACATGGCCGTAGGTGCCCGGATACTGGAAGATCGCGCCGAACACCTTTTCGGGGTCCATCTTGTCGGGGTTGCCGACGATCACCTCGATCCCCAGCGGCTTGGCCCGGGTCTCGATCACCGCGATGTTCTGCGGATGACAATCGCGGTCGACAAAGAACGCCCTCGCCTTCGACTTGGAAACCCGCTGCGCCATGGTCATCGCCTCGGCACAGGCCGTCGCCTCGTCCAGCAGCGAGGCATTGGCGATCTCGAGCCCGGTAAGATCGCTCACCATGGTCTGGAAGTTCAGCAAGGCTTCGAGCCGTCCCTGGCTGATCTCGGGCTGATAAGGGGTATAGGCGGTGTACCACGCCGGGTTCTCCAGGATATTGCGCTGGATCGCGGGCGGTGTCACCGTGCCGTGAAACCCCTGCCCGATCAGCGATTTCAGAACCCGGTTCTTCGACGCCGTCCGGCGCATGTGATACAACAGTTCACGCTCCGACATGGCCCTGCCCAGGTCGAGCGGCGCCGCCTGCCGGATCGCCTTGGGCAGCGTGTCGTCGATCAGCGCATCGAGACTCTCGGCCCCCACCACCTCCAGCATCTCTTCCATCTCCGAAGGGCTCGGGCCGATATGGCGGCGATTGGCGAAATCATAGGGCAGGTAATCGGTCGGTGTGAACGCCATGTCTCTTTCTCCCCGGGGCCGGCCCGCACCGCGCCCCTTTTTCATCTTGCGGAAAATACTCTCGCCGAAGGCGCCCGAATTTTCGCAGAAAATTCGCCCCGGCCCGGACCCGGATCAGCCGATAAAGGTCTTGTATTCGGCCTCGCTCATGTAATCGTCCATCTGGCCCGGATCGGCGGGCCTGATCTTGAAGAACCACGCATCGCCCAGCGGGTCTTCGTTGACCTTGCCCGGATCATCGACGATCGCCTCGTTCACTTCGACGATCTCGCCATCCAGTGGCGCCAGGATATCGCTCGCCGCCTTCACGCTCTCGATCACGCAGATCTCGTCGTCCTTGGTCACGCTATGGCCTATCTCGGGCAGTTCCACGAACACCACGTCGCCCAGTTGCTCGCTGGCATGTTCGGTGATGCCGACGACGATCACGCCATCCTCGTCGCGCAGCCATTCATGTTCTTCGGTAAATTTCATATGGGGTCTCTCCTCAGGGATCAGCGTTTGAAATTCGCGGGCACAAAGGGCAGGTCGGCCACCAGAACCGGCAGCCGCCTGCCTCGCACCTCACCGTAAAGCCGGGTGCCGGGGGCCGACAAGCCCGCAGGCACATAGCCCATCGCCATTGGCGCGCCAAGCGTCGGGCCAAAGGCACCGGAGGTCACCTCGCCCACCGGGGAAGCACCTGCCTCACCCTCGTAAAGCGCAACCCCCGCGCGCATCGGGGCGCGGCCCTCGGGGGCCAGGCCCACCCGCCGCCGCGCCGCGCCATTGTCCAATTCGTCCAGGATGCGCTCGGCCCCCGGAAAGCCACCCGCGCGCGCGCCACCCCGACGCCGCACCTTCTGGATCGCCCAGTCCAGCCCCGCCTCGACCGGGCTGGTGGTGGCGTCGATGTCATTGCCGTAAAGGCAAAGCCCCGCCTCGAGACGCAGCGAATCCCGCGCGCCAAGGCCGATCGGCTCAACCGCATCATAGGCCAGCAACACGCGGGCCAGGTTCTCGGCCTGGCCTTCCCCGACTGAAATTTCAAACCCGTCCTCGCCGGTATAGCCAGACCGCGAAATCCACAGCCCGTCAAAAACCGACTCGGCCACAATCACATCCATGAACCGCATCTCGCGCACGCCCGGCACGATATCGGCCAGCACCGCCTCGGCCCCGGGGCCTTGCAAGGCCAACAGCGCGCGGTCGGTGATTTCCTCCACCTCGCAACCGGGAAGCCCGGCCCGCATCAACGCCAGGTCGCCCGCCTTGCAGGCCGCGTTGACCACCACGAACAGGTGATCGCCGCGATTGGCCACCATCAGGTCGTCCTCGATCCCGCCCGCATCATTGGTGAAGAACGCGTATCGCTGCCGCCCCTGCGCCAGCCCCGCGATGGATTGCGGCACCAACGCCTCGAACGCCGCGGCGCCATTGTCCGACGGTCCCCGCACAATCACCTGCCCCATGTGGCTCACATCGAACAACCCGGCGGCAGCGCGGCAATGCAAATGTTCCTTCATCACGCCCATCGGGAATTGCACCGGCATCTCGTAACCGGCGAATTCCACCATCCTGGCCCCCATCTCGTGGTGGAGGCCAAGAAGCGGCGTGCGTTTCAATTCCGGCATGGTGTGCCCCTCTTCTCGTCCCAACGATACGCGGTTCTGTCGAGATCAAACCGGCATCAAATCGCCGCGCGGCGCCCGCGCGGCCTGATGCCCCCTCTGTCCTTCCGCCTGAGATCGCTATCCCTTCGGCGCCCCGGCCCTGCCCGGGGTCTCTCCAGAGTTCCTGTCACCGGCCGGTCCCTTTGGCCTGAGAGTTTCCGGGGCGGTTGCTCCTTCGGCACCGTCTTGCGCGACGGTTCTCCCGGCTCGGTGTTGGGGCATACGCTAGAATACCAACCGCCCCCCCGCAAGCCCCCCCGGCGCGAACAATCGCACGGCCAGGACAACACGCTTTCACCCCTCATCCGTCGTATCCCGCAGCCTGGCGCGCAGCGCGGCCAGCGACCCGGCGGTCGCGGACGTGGCCTCGCGCTCGGCCGCCCGGTAAAGCGCCAGCACCTCGCGCCCCGCATCGGTCAGAACCGCCCCGCCGCCGCCCGCCCCGCCGCGCGTGCTGTCCACCAGCGGCGCGGCGAACATCGCGTTCAGGGTTCCGACCAGTTGCCAGGCCCGCTTGTAGCTCATCCCCATCCCCCGCCCCGCCGCCGCGATCGAACCGGTCCGCGCGACCCGCTCCAGCAATTCGGCCTTGCCGGGGCCGATCATCTCGTCCTCGCCGAAAACGATGCGAAGTCGCAGTTGCGGTGGATCGGGGCATTCGGTCATCCGGGTCATGCCCTCAGGATTGCGACGATCCGCGACCCGGTGCAAGCCGCAAGATCGCGCCGATCGCACCACGACCCACGACCCGCCGCCTGGGCGTGGTCCGGCCCCGCCCGTCAAGACAGTGACGGGATCGCCCTTCGGCGACACGAAAGGCAGATGGTCAGGAAACTCTTTACATGTTCACAAGCTCACGTTTTTTTTCCAGCAGATTCCACACGACGTTTTTCGGAATCCATTATGTCGAATTAATAACAGGAGGGTGACCCCGTGAAAATCTTGACCGTAACCGCTGCCATTGCCGCAACCCTGTCTCTCGCCGCATGCACCACGTCCACTGTCCCCGGGGGCGGCACGCCGGCCGGCAGCGGGACCGGCACGGGCACCGGGACCGGAACAGGCACCGGAACGGGCGGCGGCTCCGCTTCGCCGACCGACTATGACACCGCCCACAGCGCGGTCGTCAACCGCGCACCGACCATGGAGGCCATTACCGGCACGGCATCCTATGCCGGGCAGATGGCCGTTCTCACGCCGGGGACCAACCCGGCCTCGGGGCGCGTCACCAATGACGACGATACCGTGATCGGCGATCTGGAAATGACCGTCGACTTCAACCCCGGCGTCACCAACCCGGTCGATGCACGGGCTTCGAATTTCAGTGGCAGGGTCGACGGCAACGACGTCACCGTGGATGGCGAACTGACCTCGGCGCATCACCTGTCGAACGGCGGCGATCCGGCGCTGAACATGGTCAACACCTCGACGACCAGCGCGCCGGTGGTCGGCGACATAACCTCGACCTCCATCCAGGTCGCGATGAGCGGTCGGCTTTCGGACGCAAGCGGCACAAGCGGCATGGCCGGCGATGTCGAGGCCTCGTTGCTCGGCCCGGTCGTTGGCCCGGCCGGGGCGACAGGCAGCGGCGATCCCGCCGCGATCCACGGCCCGGCCAATGTCACGATCCGGCCCGACAGCGGCGGGGTGGAGACCACGGGCGGCACCTTCTACGTGAATCGCCAATGATGACATCGCGGCCCGGTGCGCGCGCTTGCGCCGCGCCCCGGGTCCGCGCGTCGCGACACGTTGTTTCAATGCCGGTGTCATCATGCTCTTGCGGTTTTGCCGTATGCGGGCCGCTCTGATCCTCTGCGCCCTTCTGCTGTCTGTCCCTGCCGCCCCGGGCCTGTCGGCCGAGCGAGTCGCACCGGACCGGCTTTGGGTCCAGGCCGTGACCCTGATGCAGCAGGGCCGGCCCGCACAGGCGCTGCCCCTGCTCGACCGGCTGGTCTCGATCGACCCCGACAACACGCTCTACCGGCTCGAACTGGGCTATGCGCTGTTCCAGACGCGACGCTACGGGCGCGCCCGGTTTCATCTGGATCGCGCGCGGGCCGGCAACCGCGACCGGATGCAACTGGCCGCCGCGAACCGCCTGATCGCCGAAACCGACGCGCGCAAGATGTTCAGCGGGTATCTCAGTTTCAGCATCCGCCCCGAGACCAACCCCGGCAAACAGACCGGCCTGTCCTCGATCGACATTCTCGGCCTGCCCTTCACCGTGAACCGCGCGCCCGCTACCACCACGCTCATCCTCGCCACCGGCCTGTCGGCGCGTCCGCACCTCTCGGACCGGGCCCGGCTGGGCTTCGGGGTCGATACCTGGTCGCGGTTCTCCGAGGTCAAGGCGTTGCGCGACCACCAGTTGACCCTGCATGCGGGCCCGATCCTGAGTTTCGCGCAGGGCGGGCAGATCGAGATCGGCGGACTCGTCCGCCGCCGCTGGACAGCAGGGAAACACAAGAGCGATTCTCATGGCGGCTACGCCCGCCTCGGCCTGCAACTTGGCCAACAGACCTACCTGACCCTCAACGCCAGCCGCGAACACAGCCGCCATTTCGACGGTTCGGTGCCCGAGGATCGCACCCGCCTGATCGCACAGTTGAACCATCTCGCCACGCCCGCGCTTCTCCTGCGCGGCACGCTGGGCGTCACCCTGACCGACACCCCCCTGCCCGCCGCTTCGGGCCGCATGATCGAGCTTCGGCTGGGCGGCACCCGCAGTTTCCGCAACGGGATCGACCTGCGCACCGATCTGTGGCACCGCACCGATAACCGCCGTGGCCCGGACCGGTTGTTCGGCATCACCCGCAAGGATCGCATCCTCGGCCTCGAACTCGGCCTGAGCAACCGCGACCTGCGCGTCGGACCCTTCGTGCCCGAACTGATCGTCGGGGCCGAACAGGGCCGCTCCAGCATCGGTTTTTACGACTACGACAACAGCTACGTGAATGTCGGACTGCGCACACGGTTCTGACTTCGCCCCCGAACCACCCCCGAACCACCCCGCATCCCGCGGCCAGACTCTTGATCGCGGACCCGACATGGGCCAAACATGACCGGCCCACGCACCCGACTCACAGCCGCACCCGATCGGGTGGCAATCGGGACGGCAATTGCATGCCTCTCCCTCGCGCGGGGCCACGGTCGACCGGAACGAAACGCAAGGGAGTGTTCGCATTGTTCGAAGTCATCACCATCAGTTTCGCCTTCTTCTTCGGCCTGCTCGTCCGGCAGATCGGCCTGCCGCCACTGGTCGGCTTTCTGGCGGCCGGTTTCGCCATCAACATTTTCGGCCCCACCCTGGGGTTGCCTGACTATACCGGCGAGACACTTGACCATGTCGCGCATCTTGGCGTGCTGATGCTGCTCTTTACCGTCGGACTCAAACTCAAGCTCGAACAGATCGCCCAGCCGCAGGTGGTGGGCGGCGCGCTTCTGCATTTCGCCATTTCCGTCGCGGTGTTCATGCCGGGGCTCAAGCTGTTCATGGGGCTGGACTGGAACACCGCGCTGCTCATCGCCATCGCGCTGTCGTTCTCCTCGACCGTGCTGGCCGCCAAGCTGCTGGAAACCAAGCGCGAACTGGGCGCCTTTCACGGCCGCACCGCCATCGGCATCCTGATCGTGCAGGACATCATCGCGCTGGTGGTGCTGGCCATCTGGTCAGGCCAGACCCCCAATATCTGGGCGCTGCTGATCTTTGCCGTGCCGCTGCTCCGCCCGGTGCTGCACTGGCTGCTGGATTTCGCCGGCCATGACGAGCTTCTCGTGCTGATGGGCATGATGCTCTCGCTGGTGATCGGCGGCATGGGGTTCGAGGCGATGGGTCTCTCGTCGGAGATCGGCGCGCTGGTGATGGGCGTGCTGCTCTCGACCCATATCCGCGCCAAGGAACTGGGCCAGTCGCTGTGGGCGCTCAAGGAAATCTTCCTCGTCGGCTTCTTCCTGCAGATCGGCCTCACCGGCCTGCCGGATTGGGGCGCGATGGTCTTTGCCGTGGCCGTGGGCCTCGCGCTGGCCCTCAAGGGCGCGCTCTTCTTCGCGCTTCTGGTGGCGTTCAAGCTGCGCGCGCGCAGCGCGTTCCTCAGCGCACTCAGCCTCACCGCCTATTCCGAATTCGGCCTGATCGTCGCGGCGGGCGTGCTGCCGGACTACCTCGTGCCGCTCGCCATCGCGGTGTCGATCTCCTTCGTGATCTCGGCCCCGCTCAACCGCTTTGCGCATCCGCTCTTCGAGCGTTTCGAACAGACCCTGCATCGCTTTGAACGCGACACCATGCATCCCGATGAACAACCCAGGAACGTTGGCGACGCCGATGTGCTGATCTTCGGCATGGGCCGCACCGGCAGCGCCGCCTACCGGTATATCGAGGACCAGGGGCTGAAACCGCTCGGACTCGATTCCGACACCTACAAGGCCAAGGCCCACGCGCAAGCCGGGCGCAACGTTGTGTTCGCCGATGCCGAAGACAGCAATTTCTGGCGCAGTTGCAATCTCGGCCGGATAAAGGCCGCGATCCTCGCGATGGACGATATCGAGGCCAAGCTCATCGCCGCCCGCTCCCTGCGCCAGCGCGGCTTTGCCGGGCCAATCGTGTCACACGCCCTGCACGAATCGCATCAGGAACGGATCCGCGAGGCGGGCGCGGATTTCACCTATCTTACGATGAACCAGGCCGGGATAAGCCTGGCCGAACTCACCACCGAGGCCCTCGGCACAGACTGAAACCGGGCGGAGGGGTCCTGCGCTCAAACGAAAGGGCATCACACGGCCGCGGTCGGGTGCTCAGCACATCAGCGCCGGGCCCTTTATCCCGCAACGTCATCCCCTGCCCGAAGCAGAGCGCAACCCATCGAAAGCACCCGGTCACGCCAAAGGCGTGCCTCCGGCACGACGGGGCGGCCCCCTCTCGGCAGATTTTTCTACGAAAAATCGCCTGCCGGGCAATGCTGTGCTGCCCGGGCGGCTGCGCCGCCGTTCCGGGCCGGGACACCTTCGGCCATGGGCTGCGGGCAGTTGGGGCATGGCCTGCGCGGCAGCAATGCGCAGGGAGCGGGGTTTGCAAAGTTGGCGGTTTGACGTGATCAACGGAGATTACACGCTGCGGTGCCGCTTGAAAAAGCTGACCTTCGCTGCAGGCGCATCGTCCAAGCACGACCGACCGGCGGCAATGCAAACATCCGCTCCACGACAGGCTGTAAGTAGACGCCTGATCGCTGCCTGATTGCCCTCTGCGCACCAGGAACCGGAAATCCATGCCTGTCGCAACATCAATCACCATGGACTCTGTCCTGACTAGCGGCGGCGCAGCGTGCTATTAACCCTGACCGGCACGGTGCTGGTGTCGTGGTGGCGCGGGGCGGATTGAAGGACTCGCCATGATCATTAACAACCTTCCCGCCATCCGGGCCCGCCACTCGGCTTGGAACAAAGACCGTCTGGTGGGGCAGAAGCGTCCGCTGTTGCCAAAGCATGTCTGGGCCATTCGGGTGCGCCTTGAACTCGCAGAGCGTCATCGTGACCTCGCGCTGTTCAATATGGCAATCGACAGCAAGTTGAGAGGCTGCGATCTGCTTCGCCTGAGCGTCACGGATATCTACGCCGCTGGCCGCGTCAAGGAGCGGGCCGCAATTACCCAAAGCAAAACGTCGCCCCCAGTCCGTTTCGAGATCACCGCCGTGACGCGAGCATCGCTGAAACCTTGGATTGAGTCGCCGCAAATGTCGGAATCCGAGCACCTGTGGCCCGGGCGTCTGCACGACAGAGCGCACATTTCCACCAGGCAATATGTCCGGCTGGTCCGGGAATGGGTGACGTCCATCGGGCTTGAACCAAGCGCTTATGGCACACATTCGATGCGGCGCACCAAGGTTGCGCAGATCTACCGTAAAATGGGCAACTTGCGCGCGGTGCAACTTCTCCTCGGCCACACCAAGATGGACAGCACGGTTCGTTGTCTCGGCGTTGACCTTGAGGATGCGCTGACAATTTCTGAAGGCGTGGAAATCTGAAATTGAGGGGCCGACGTCATGATCGGTCCCTCAAACGGCGCAAGACCGATCGCTGTCGGTCACCTCGGTCCCGAGATATACCCGCGTCCGAGGCGGATCGAGCAAAGGGCCAACGAGACCATATCGCCGGGTCTACTTGAGAAACTGCCGCTCTTCTTCCACTGCAAGCGGCTGCGACGCCCCCGCAGCGGCGTAGAAAGCATCGAGAGTTTCGAGCGATGCGGCGGGGGCATAGCCGCCCGTATCACCGGATGTCGCCACGGCAAGGCGCAGCCCCCATGTGTCGTTCTCGCGGCACGCCACGCTGACATAGTCCAGGCTGCCGAGTGTCGCGATTTCATATTCCCGGCAAAACGCGCTCGCCCCATCCGTAAAGGACGCCACGATGCTCAGTCGTCCCCCGTCGGCGAATTCTGCTTGCGCACCGGAAGGCAGCGTATCGAGCCGGTCGCGCATCTCGGCGGTCAGGGCAGGCCCCCGAGATGGCGGCGCGCCGGGTGAGAGGGACAGGCCCGCAGAAAGTCCCACGGCCAGGGCAAGCGAGGCGGCGATCGCCATCGGCCCCCAGTTTCGTATCGAGGGCCGCAAGGACACCACGTTGTCCGCCTGTGGCGGACCGCTCGCAGCCATCTCCCTGATGCGTGCTTCGAGATCGGGCGAAACGGCAGCCTCCGGGTTGGCCAGCGCCGCCGCCCTTACCCGATGCGCCGTTTGCGAGAAGAGCGCGTAGCGCGCAGCGAGGTCTTGATCCTCGGCGATCAAGGCATTGAGCCGCGCGGCCTCGTCTCCGGTGATCTCGCCGTCGGCGAGCGCCATCAGGGTCTCATCGTCGATATCCATCATCACGATCCTTGGTGTTGCACAGTGTCAACGGTTCTGCGCGCCATCTATTCCAACCTTTTTCGCGAGCGCGATCCGCGCGCGGCTCAGGCGGCTCATCACCGTACCCTTGGGGATGTCGAGCGTGTGTGCCGTCTCGGCATAGCTGAGCCCCTCGACGCAGACCAGATGCAGCACCGCGCGCTGATCCTCGGGAAGGGTGGCCATCGCCGCCTGCACGGCTTGCAGCAGCAGCCGATCATCGTTTTGGGCAGCGCTGTCGACGGGATCGGGCTGGGGTGTCTCGTCGATATCGACCGCCTCGCCCCGAGTCGCATCGCGCCGGATCATGTCGATCCAGGCGTTGCGCAGGATGCGGAACAGCCATGCCTCGAGCCGGGTTGTCGGGTCGAACTGGTGCCTTGCCCGCAAGGCGCGCTCGGCGGTGATCTGGACGAGGTCTTCGGCCACATCCGGTTTGCGAGAAAGCGACAGGGCAAAGCGCTTGAGATTGGGCAGGACGGCCACGATATCCTCGATAAAACGATCTTGCATCACTCATACATTCCGATTTTACCATGCCGTCACGGAATAAATCCGATCCTCGGGACGTTGACACGTAAATGGCACGGTTTGCCACAGATACAAAAGGAGATTTACGCAATGCGAGGGCTTGCTGTGTCGATGTTGGCGGTGGTTTGCCTGTTGGCGCTTGATACGCGATCGCCACAATCGCCCTACATTTTGATCGGGGCCGCCTGGGCGGATGAGGGCGATGACGGCGATGGTGATGACGGCGATGATAACGGCGATGATGATGGTGATGATGGCAGCAGAGGAAGCCGCAGTGGGTCATCTGGCGGCGGAGGCGCCGGTCGCAGCATCGGGACCGGCGAGGTCAACAGCCCGCGCGAGATCATCCAAGGTTTGCGCCGGCTGTTCAGAGGGCAGCCCGTCGCGCCCCGTCGTGGGCGCGCGCAGGCTGCTCCCCCGCCCACCCCAAGGCCTGATCGCGCGCCGGGCGAGATCGTCGCGCGTGGTCTGACACCCGAGGATACGGCCGCGCTCGTGGCGCAGGGCTTTGTCGTCCTTGAAAGCGTAAACCTTGCGAGCCTTGCCACCACGATCCGTCGGTTCGATGCGCCCGACGGCCTCAGCCTTGACGATGCCCGCGCCGCGCTCCGGGCTCTGCCCTCGGGCGAGGCGGCCGATTTCAACCATTACTATCGCACCGGCGAGGCCGCGGTGCCGCAGACATCAGAGCCGACATGCGACGGGCTGCACTGTCCGGCCCGCGCGCTGATCAACTGGCCCGAAGGGATCGGGCCCTCGGGCTGCGGTGCCCCGGTGCGGATCGGGATGGTCGATACCGGGCTCAACCCCGATCACGAGGCGCTGCGCGGGGCCAGGATCGACCTGAGCCGGGTCGCGCCCGAGGATTTCTCTCCCTCCGCTGCCATTCACGGCACGGCGGTGGCGGCCCTGCTGGTCGGTGATCCCGCGACCCGCGTGCCGGGCCTGTTGCCCGATCTGCCGCTTGTGGCGGTGGACGCATTCCACAAGGATGCCGGGGATGAGCGGGCCGATGCCTTCACGCTTGTGCGCGCGCTCGATCTGCTCGCGCAGCGCGGCGTGCGTGTGATCAACCTGAGCCTCGCAGGGCCATCCAACACCGTGCTGGGGGACACGCTGACACAACTGACCGATCAGCGGCAGATCGTCGTGGTCGCGGCGTCCGGCAATGCCGGGCCGCGCGCCGATCCGGCCTATCCGGCCGCCTATGACAGCGTGATCGCGGTGACTGCGGTGGACCGAAACGGCACGGCCTATCGCCGCGCCGGGCGCGGACCACATGTCGATCTGGCCGCGCAGGGTGTCGAGGTCTGGACGGCGGCCTCGGTCTCAGGCGCGCGCTGGAAGACCGGCACCTCCTTTGCCGCACCCTATGTGACCGCCGCCGTGGCGCTTTGGTTGCAGCACGACCCGACATTGACGCCACAGGCGATCCGCGCGCGGCTGGCAGCCTCGGCGACTGACCTTGGAACCGAAGGTCATGACCAAACGTATGGACATGGTTTGCTTGATCTGGGCGGCAGCTGTCCGGGAGCGGCCACATTGCTGCCGGCCTCTGCCGAATAGATCCTCCGCCTTCCCCTTCGAAAAAACTTCGGCGCGCCGGGAATAACCTCCCGGCGCGCTTCGTTGTCATGGCAACAGACACACGAACCGGAGCGGAAAGATGAGAGACATGACAAACGACCTGACAAGGAATGCGTATGATCACGTCACCGCCTGTAGCGCCGCCGGTCGCCTGACCGCCCGGATCATCCGGCCCGACGCGCCTGCAGCCGGATCCGCCATGGTGGTGTTGCATGGCATCTCGCGCAATGCGGACACCCTTGCGCGGCTCTTCGCGCCTGAGGCCGAGCGCACCGGCCGCACCCTCATCGTGCCGCATTTCCCCGAAGAGACCTGGCCCTGTTTCCAGCGTCCGAGCAAGGCCGCGCGCCCCGATCAGGCGCTTCTGGCGCTGCTGGATGCCGTAGAAGACCACTTTGCCGGCAGCACCGGCCCTGTCGAGATATTCGGACATTCGGGCGGCGCCCAGCTCGCGCATCGCTTTGCCATGCTCTACCCGCATCGGG
The DNA here is from genome assembly GCA_011389685.1 of Paracoccaceae bacterium. Classification (GTDB taxonomy): domain Bacteria; phylum Pseudomonadota; class Alphaproteobacteria; order Rhodobacterales; family Rhodobacteraceae; genus Aquicoccus. Next base: position 10,209 of record JAABTV010000028.1, on the reverse strand, counting down.
TGGCGGGGCTGCATCTGGTGGCGGCGGGCTGGTATTGCATGCCCGACGATACGATGCCTTATCCCTATGGTCTTGGCCCCGGCAAGGATGCCTTCGCCGCCAAATGGGCGCGCCGCAAGGCCCATAGCCTGCGCGATTTCCTGCGCCTGCCCGCCCAAGTCTATGTCGGCACCGGGGATGTCAGCCGCGATCCGGCCCTGCGAAAAACCCGCGCGCTTGATACGCGCCAAGGTCCCAATCGTCATGCCCGCGCACAAACCTATGTCACCGCGCTGAACGCTGCGGCGCACCGGCACGGGCTGACACCGACGGCGCGGCTCATGGAGCTGACCGACTGCGACCATGATGTGGTGCGCGCGATTACGCATAATGATCTGGCCGCGCGCGTCCTCGACGCGCAGTGCCAGACGATTTGATCTTTCAAGCCAATCGACCAGGAGATTTCCCGATGCCCCTCATCGAAACCCTTGCCCAGGCCAAATGGACCTTTGCCACCCGCCGGGTGGACCGCGCCCGCGCGGTTCGCACCGATACCGATTTCGCCGCCGCGCGGCCTGGCGACCTGATCCTTGCGCATGTCGACAGGATCGGACAGCACAAGCGCGTGCAACTGACCTCGGGGCGACCCGCGTTCATCTTTCCCGGCGATGCGGTGGTGATGGCCTGCGGCGCGCGCTATGCCCCCGATCAGTTCGAGGGGCTGGCAAAGATCGACCCGAAAGGCGCCGACCTGCTGGCAGGCGGCGGCTGCATCGGGCGCATGGTGGCGCGCAACGCGCAGGTCAGGGCGGCCACCCGCCTGATGCCCGCCGCACGGCTGCTCGACGCCTTGGGCAATCCCGTCAATCTGGCTGATTTCGCGCTTGCCCCGCGCCTCGATGCCGCCCTCCCGCCGGTGATCGGCGTGGTCGGCACCTCGATGAATTCGGGCAAGACGCTGGCCACCGCGCAGCTTGTCCTCGGGCTGCGGCGCGCGGGCTTTCGCGCCGGAGCGATCAAGGCCACGGGCACCGGTGCCTTCGGCGACTACAACGAATACAGCGACAGCGGCGCGCATTACGTGGGCGATTTCACCGATGCCGGGATGGTGACGACCTATCGCGAACCGCTGGAGCGGATCAAATCCGCCACCGGGGCGCTTCTGGCCGAGGCGGGCGCGCGCGGTTGCGACATCGTGGTGATGGAGGTGGCCGATGGCCTGTTGCAGCGCGAGACCGCCGCGATCATCGCCGATCCGTGGTTCAGGGCGCTCATCTCGGGGCTGGTTTTCGCCTGTGGTGACGCGGTGGCGGCAGCGGGCGGGACCGCGATCCTCGCCCGCTTCAGGCTGGTCCCCGATGCGGTGACCGGCATGGTCAGTTGCTCGCCCATGGCCAGCGCCGAGGCCGCGGCAGCGACCGGGCTGACGGTTCTGACGAGGGCCGATCTTGCCGATCCGGCCGAAGCCACGGGATTTGCCCTGCGCGCCGGGCTGGGCCGGAAAGAGGCCGCCTGATGGCCATGCCCGACCTCATGGAGAACCGGCGCTGGCGGGGGCTGGCGCTGGTCAGCCTCGTGACCCTGGTACAGGGTGTCGCCGCCGGCGTGGCGGCCTTCGCCACGCGCGGGCTGTTCGAGATGATGCATGCCGGATCGGCCTTGCCGCCCGGCCTGATTGCGGCGCTCGCCGCCTCTGGCCTGGTGATCGCGGGCGCGCGGGTGCTGTCGCGCCTGATGGGCGAGCGGCTGGGGCAGGATTACGCGCTGTCGGTCCGCCTGGCCCTTCTGGAACACGCGGCCGGCATGCCCGCAAGTGCTGTCGCCACCCGGCGCAGCGGCTATATGAGCCTGCGCTTCGTGGGTGACATGACGGCCTTTCGCAACTGGCTGGGCAAGGGGCTGCCACGGCTGATCGCGGGGGCGGTGATGATCCCTGCCGCCTGCGCCGTGCTCTGGTGGCTCGAGCCGCGTTTCGCGCTTGTCGTCGCGCCGCTCTTTCTGGTGACGCTTGGCGTGATCGCGGTGGCCGGTCCACGGCTGGAGCCGCTGCACCGCCGGCTGCGCGCGCGTCGCGCACGGATCGCCGCCGAGATGGCAGAGCGGATGCCGCTTGCCCCCGAGCTCGACCGGATGGGGCGACGCCCTGCCGAGCTGCGCAGCCTGCGAAAGCGCACCGAGCGGATGATCCGCGCAGGGCTGCAGCGGCTCTTCTGGGCCGAGTCGCTCAAGGCGCTGCCCGATGCAGTGGCGGGGCTGGCCGCCTGCGCGATCATCGTCACCGGCGCGCTGACCGGGACGGGCACCGGCACCATCGCGGGGGCGCTGGCCGCCATCGGGCTTGTCCTGACACCTTTGCGCGATCTCGCCAGCGTCTGGAACTTCCGCGCGGCCTATCTGGCGGCACACCGCAAGTGCATGACAGCCCTCGCACGCGGCCAGCGCGCGGTCGGGGCCGGCGACAAAAGGCTGCCAGACGGGCCGGTGCACCTTGCGCTGCGCGATCTGCAGATGCCGCAGGGCGAGATGCTCTCGCTCGATGTACCGCCGGGGGACCATCAGACCCTGACCTGCGATCCGCGTGACGCCGATGCGCTTTTTTCCGCGCTCTGCGGGCTGGAGCCGGTGCCACCCGGATCCGTCACCCTGTCGGGCCTGTGCCTGACCGAGCTGTCGCGTGGAAGTCTGCGGCGCGGCGTGCAGCGGCTCGAAGGCCAACCGCCAATGCTCAAAGGCTCTTTGCGCCGCAACCTGCCGCTCGGCCTGCGGCAGGTTCCGTCCGACGCCAAGCTGGCGGACATCGCGTGCGAGGCGGGGTTGGGGGATCTGCTGGAGCGTCGCGGTGGGCTTGGCGGGGCACTGGCAGAAGGCGGGCGTGACCTCTCGGCGCGCGAGCGCAGCGCGCTGTCGCTCGCGCGTATCCTGCTCGGTGCGCCGCAACTCGTCCTTCTGGACGAGGCGCTGTGGCATCTCGATCAAGGCGCGCAGGATGCCCTCGCCGCGCATCTTGACGCCTGCGGTGCCACGACCCTGCGCCACCCCGTCCTCGCCAGGACCACCAATGGCGGCAGCCTCGCCGCGTGACCACCCCCGGCTTGCTGCGGTGAAATCTGTACCCCTAAAAACATCAGAATTGATGTTTGACATATCAATTTGAGTGTCTTGACCGGGCCCCATCATGGACAAGGGGGGCGCATGATCACCTCGGCGCAGATGCGCGCGGCACGTGCGTTTCTTGGCATGGACCAGAAGACGCTGGCGCGGCTGTCCGACCTTTCCGTGCCCACCATCCAGCGGATGGAGACCGGGCCGGGCACCGTGCGCGGCGCCGTCGACAGCCTCGCCAAGGTGGTCGAGGTGCTCGATCTTGCCGATGTCGAGTTGATCGGCGAAGGTGCCAGAAGCGACGGGCGCGGTCGTGGCGTGCGGTTGAAATCTCCTGATTCCATAAAACCGGAACAAGATCAGAACACCGCGACGGCGACCGCCGACAGATAGCCTGCGACCCCGCCGCCCTCGTCCAAAGATGCGGCCCAGACATGACAGATACGACCTCGCGAACCGGCGCACATGGCCCAGTAGCGGGGATGCTGCATGCCGTGTTCTTGCTGTTGTTCATGGCAATCGCCACGCCGCTCGCGGCCTATATTCCGCTCGCGGCACTTTCCGGCGTTCTGACGGTCGTCGCCTGGAACATGATCGAAAAGTCCGCCATCGCCATCCTGCCGCGTTCAGACCGCGGCGAGGCGGCTGTGCTGGCGGTGAAGTTCTTTCTGACGATCTTCCGCGATCTGACCGAGGCTATCGTGGTGGGCTTCGCGCTCGGCTCGGTGCTGTTTATCCACCGAATGAGACGTTTCTGGACTCGACCGGCGCCAACATGATCGAGGGTCTGACCCACAAGGCCCGGAAACGTGATGTCGAGCTGTGGCTGACCGGAGCCAGCCGGGACATGAGGCGCGCGTCCCGCGCCGGGAGAGGCTGCGTGATGGACCCGTGCGCAGGCCACCGCCCGATCCGTGATCGTCGCCCGGGAAACGATCGGCGGCGTTTCGTGTTGCGGGCACTGGAAAAACCCGCGCGCCGGCCGAATTGCGCGATCTCGCGTAGGCGGGCTTGCGTGCCCAGCGGAGAAAATCGGCTGCGACCTGCGAGGTTACCGGGTAGAGTACTCGGCATGGGGCCCCGCAGCAAATGACAGCACCCGCATGACTGTGGCCCGAGCAATCTGCAGCAACAGTGAGTTCGGCAGGCGCGCGTCGAGTGGCCGCTTCGGTCGGGCGGTCGTGGAATTTCGCGGCCGCAGCAGAGCTCGGTCTGCGCCTTGGGCGTACGCCCGCTTCGGGGCTGTCGAAAGACTCACGTTGGGTCTCAAGCCGCGCAAGGCTCCCCTTTTGCGCTGCGTTTCCCGACGCGGGCAGTCGCGACATCGCCGGGCGCGCGGCGGCTTGGGACGGGGGACCACTCGGCAGGGGGATCGCGTGAACCCGGGTTGCGGGCGACCCTGCGACCGGAACGGCGGGGGCAGAGCGGGCGTTGCGTTGACGATTTTCCGCGCCGCGAATGCCGCAACGCGGCGGTGCACGCTTTGCAGCCGGGCTGCAGCCGAAAGTCACCCCCCGGTTTTCCGGCCCAGGGTGGCATTAACCCCGGCGTTCTGCCGCGTTGCAGCATGTTCCCGGCAAAGGCGCTGACCCGTTCGCCCCCACCGCATCGGCCGCGCCCACCCGGCCATGAAAAACCCCCCGACGACACAGTCGCCGGGGGTTTTTTGTCCGTGGGTTAAGTCTTACTCGTCCCGGCTCTCCCGGTTGGTTCAGGTTTCTGACGCAGGGTCGAGCCTCGGGAAGCGGTCGTTCACGGGTGCTGCAGCAACAACTCGGACCGGATATGGTCGATCCGCTTTCCTGATACGAAAATCGAATGAAATGCCGCCCGATGACCGATGCGTCGCTTCCTGAACAAACCTCCGAACCGCTCCTTTGAGCGGGAATTTCACTTGCATGTCATAAATCATGCTCACAAGAGCATCGAAGGGATGCGAGATGAACAGGCAATCGGCGATTCTTGAAACGGCGCAGGCGCGCGGACGGGTCATGGTGGACGAGTTGGCGGAGAGTCTGTCGGTCTCGGCCCACACCGTGCGCCGCGATATCAACGCTCTGTGCGCGCAGGGCAAATTGCGGCGCCTGCATGGCGGGGCCGAGTTCATCGAAGGCAGCTCGAACCTGCCCTATTCGGCGCGCAGCTCGCTCAATGTCGCGGCCAAGCAGCAGATCGCGGCGCATGTCGTGCGGCTCATACCCGACGGGGCGACGCTGTTCTTCTCGATCGGGACGACCCCTGCGGTGGTGGCCGCCGCGCTCGCGGGGCGCGAAGGGCTGACGGTCATCACCAACAATCTCAACGCCGCGATGGCGCTTTCCGAAGCCCCGAACGCGCGGATCATCGTGCCGGGGGGCGAAATGCGCCTGCCGGATCGCGATATCCTCGGATCGCAGGCGGTCGATCTGTTCAAGGCTTACCGCGCGGATTTCGCGATCTACGGGGCGGCCGGGATCGACAGCGACGGCATGTTGCTCGATTTCCACGCCCCCGAGGTGCGCATCCGCCAGACCGCGCGCGACAATGCCCGCCATGCCATCTGCGTGGCCGACAGCTCGAAATTCGGTCGCAACGCCCCTGCCGTCGGCGGGCATCTGCACGAGGCCGACCGCGTCGTGACCGAGGCCCGACCCGGCGCCGCGTTCGCCGCGCTTCTCGACGCGCTCGACGACCGTCTCATCGTGGTGGGAGAGGCGTCATGAGCTTTCTCACCCTCGACGGCCTGACCCGGCAATGGGACGGACAGGGCGGCGTGCAGGGCATCAGCCTGTCCTTGCCCCGCGGCGATTTCCTGTCGGTCCTGGGGCCGTCGGGCTGTGGCAAATCCACGCTGCTGCGCCTCATCGCCGGGCTGGAGCAGCCCCAGGCGGGCCGCATCGTGATCGACGGGCGCGATGTCACGGCCCTGCCTGCCGCGGCGCGCAACCTGTCGATGGTGTTCCAGTCCTACGCGCTCTTCCCGCATTTGAGCGTGGCCGAGAACGTGATCTTCGGCCTCAAGGTGCGCCGCGTCGCCCGCGCCGAGCGCGACCGCCGCCTGGCCGAGGTGCTGGCGATGACCGGGCTGGACGGGCTGGAGCGGCGCAAGCCGTCCGAATTGTCCGGCGGACAACGCCAGCGCGTGGCGCTCGCCCGCGCGGCGGTGGCCGAACGCCCACTTTGCCTGATGGACGAGCCGCTCTCGAATCTCGACGCCAGGCTGCGCCACTCGGTGCGCCGCGACATCCGCGAACTGGCGCACAAGCTGGGGCTGACGGTGGTCTATGTCACCCACGATCAGGGCGAGGCGATGAGCCTGTCGAACACGGTCGTGCTGATGGAGGCGGGCCGGATCGAGCAGATCGGCACGCCCTCGGAGCTCTATGACCGCCCCGCCACGATCTTTGCCGCGCAATTCATCGGCGAGCCGCCGATGTCGCTGATCGAGGGGCCGGTGCTGGGATACACGGCGGCCGTCGCCGTGGGTATCCGGCCCGAGGGCGTCTTGCTTGCCCCGCCCGGGCGCGGCGATCTCGACGCTGATGTGGCGGATATCGAGTTTCTCGGCGGGGAAACCCGGTTGGCACTGAGCCACCCGGCGGCGCGCGGTCTGGCGGCGATCCTGCCCGGCGCAGCGCAGGTCGGACCAGGTCAGACCGTCGGCGTCATCATCCCGACGGAAAACCGGCTCCTTTTCAACGCCGTCAACGGGCAGTTGGAAAAGGAGCCGCAGCAGAATCCACGGGCGCGCATTCGCCAAAATACCGCGCCCGTGGATGGCCATAAGGCCCCCACTCCACCGAAACCAGTCAAAGAGGACCTTTGAAAATGACCCGTATCACTTCTGTATCCGCCATATTGGCGGCCTCCACCGCGCTCGTCAATCCGGCCAATGCCGAGACCGAGCTGACCATGTATTACCCCATCGCCGTCGGCGGCGCGCTCACCGAGGTGGTGGACGGCATCGTCGCCCGCTTCGAGGCGCAGAACCCCGACATCAAGGTTAACGCGATCTATGCCGGCAATTACGACGACACCCGCATCAAGTCGCTTTCTGCGCTGGAGTCGGGCGAGCCGGCGCAACTGGCGGTGATGTTCTCCATCGACGCCTATGACCTGATCGAACAGGATCTGATCGTGCCGTTCGAGTCGGTGATCGAGACCGACGCGGAAAAGGCGTGGCTCGATGGGTTCTATCCCGCGCTGATGGCCAATGGCCGCATCGAGGGCCAGACCTGGGGCGTGCCGTTCCAGCGGTCGACCATTGTCGCCTATTACAACAAGGACATGTTCCGCGCGGCGGGGCTCGACCCGGAAAAGGCCCCGACCACCTGGGACGAGATGGTCGAGGTGGGCAAGGCGCTGACCACGGACGGCACCCACGGGCTGATGATCCCCTCCACCGGCTACCCCTACTGGATGTTCCAGGCGCTGGCGATCCAGAACGGAAAGGAATTGATGGCGAGTGACGGGCTGACCACCTATTTCGACGACCCGGCGGTCGTCGACACGCTGGAATTCTGGAAATCGCTGTCGGTCGAGCATGGCATCATGCCCGAAGGCACGGTGGAATGGGGCACGCTGCGGCAGGCATTCCTCGAAGCCAAGACCGCGATGATGTGGCACTCGACCGGCAACCTCACGGCGGTCAAGAACAACGCCAGTTTCGATTTCGGCGTCGCCATGCTGCCGGGCAATAAGCGTCTGGGCTCGCCCACCGGCGGCGGCAATTTCTACCTCTTCAAGGACTCGACCGAGGAAGAGAAGAAAGCCGCGCTCGAGCTGATCAAGTTCATGACCGCACCGGAACAGGCCGCCGAATGGTCGATCAAGACCGGCTACATGGGTGTTTCGCCGGCCGCCTACGAGACCGACGCGCTCAAGTCCTACACCGCCGAGTTCCCGCCCGCCCTCGTGGCGCGCGACCAGTTGGAGCACGCGGTCGCCGAATTCTCGACCTTCGAGACGGCGCGCGTGCGCGACGGGCTGAACGCCGCGATCCAGTCGGCACTGACCGGCGCCAAGACCCCCGAAGCGGCGCTTGCCGAGGCACAGGCCGCCGCCGAACGCCAGCTGCGCGCCTACAAGTAAGCGTGCAGGGCATCACTTCCGGGGCCGGTTTCCGCAACCGGCCCCGCATCGGGAACCGCCATGACAGACGCCTTCACCATTGAGCGCCGCCGCCGTGCCCTGCATGGCTGGCTGTTGCTCGGCCCGGCGCTCATCATGCTCACGGGGTTTGCCTTCTACCCGTCGCTGGCCACGGTGATCACCTCGCTCTGGTCGCGCGGCACACGGCGCAACCCGGCGGAGTTCGCGGGGCTGGAGAACTACCGCACTCTCTTCGACGACCCGACCTTCTGGCAGGTGGCGGGCAACAACCTCGCCTATGCCGTGGTCACGATCCCGGTCTCGATGGCGCTGGCGCTGATCATGGCACTCTGGGCCAATGCGCGCATCCCGGCGCGCAGTTTCATCCGCACCGCCTATTTCACCCCCACCGTCCTGCCGATGATCGCGGCGGCGAACCTGTGGCTGTTCTTCTACACCCCGAGTTTCGGCATCCTCAACCAGATTGGCGCGATCTTCGGCGCGGCTCCGGTCAACTGGCTGGGCCAGCCCGAAACCGCGCTCTGGGCGATCTGCGCGGTGACGATCTGGAAAGAGGCGGGGTTCTTCATGATCTTCTACCTCGCCGCCCTTCAGACCATCCCACCCGACCTGCGCGAGGCCGCCGATATCGAGGGCGCGAGCCGCTGGACCTACACGCGCCGCATCGTGCTGCCTCTGCTCATGCCGACCACCCTTTTCATCCTCGTCAACGCGATGATCAACTCGGTCAAGCTCATCGACCACCTCTTCATCCTCACCAAGGGTGGACCGTCCGACAGCACCAAGCTGATCCTCTATTACATCTGGGAAAACGCCTTCGCCTATTTCGACCGGCCCGCGGCGGCGGCGATGACGGTGCTGGTGCTCATGCTGCTGGGCGCGCTGGCCGCCTTTCAGTTCCTGGTGCTGGACAGAAGGACGCATTACCGATGATCCGCTATCTGGAACCGGCGCTGGCGATCGCACTGGCCGTCTTGTGGATTTCGCCGCTGGTCTTCGCCTTCTGGGCGGCGTTTCACGATGTCAGCGATGCGGTGAATTTCCGCCTTGCCGCGCCGCTCACGCTCGACAATTTCCGCACCGCCTGGGCGGGCGCGCCGTGGCTTGGCTATTTCCTGAACACGTTCCTGCTGGTCACGCTGATCCTTGCCGGGCAGTTCCTCTTGTGCACGCTGGCGGGTTTTGCCTTTGCACAGGGCGAGTTTCGCGGCCGCGACGCGCTGTTCATCCTCGTGCTCCTGCAGCTTTTCATCCTGCCCGAGGTGCTGATCGTCGAGAATTACCGCGTCGCGGCCTCACTCGGCCTGCTCGACAGCATCCTCGGTATCGGCGCACCCTACATGGCCTCGGCCTTCGGGATATTCCTTATGCGACAAGCGTTCAAATCGGTCCCCAAGGAGCTCGACGAGGCCGCCCGCGTCGAGGGCTGCGGCACGCTGGGCGTGCTCTGGCGGGTCTATGTGCCAGCCGCTCGGCCCACCTACCTGGCCTATGCGCTGGTCTCGGTCTCGACCCACTGGAACAATTTCCTGTGGCCGCTCATCGTGACCAACTCGCCCTCGACACGGCCCCTGACCGTCGGTCTTTCGCTCTTTGCCGCGCCGGAAAACGGCGTCGACATCGCGGTGATCTCGGCGGCGACGGTCATGGTGATCGCGCCCTTGCTGATCGGATTCCTGGTCTTCCAGCGGCAATTCGTTCAGGCCTTCCTGACCGCCGGCGTGAAATGAGAGCGCCAACCGGAACGCTTGACATGACCCCTTCGACAAGCCTGTTCCGCGCTGCACCAGTTCGACCACCTGTGTCAGCGGTCGGGAACTGCCCGGGCCGCAAGCGATCCGTGAGTTACTCCCCATCGGTTGGACAGTATCTGGCGTAAATCAAGCTACTCTCGGCTCCTGCTGATCGGGTTGCACGTCATTTTTCTTAGCCAGTAGGCCACGGGCGGGAGTTTGCCGCCAAGGGCGGAATGGGCGCGTTTTGAACCGCGCCGGGTTTGCCGGAGGCTCCAACTCTTGAGTAGGATGGAGCATGATG
>JAABTV010000027.1 GCA_011389685.1 Paracoccaceae bacterium | reverse complement strand
TTCGAAGGGGAAATGTTTCGGGATCCGGGACAATCCCCATCCGGCAAAAAGGTCGAACATGGGTTAACTTTTTCGCCTTTCCCGGTCGGGCGCGCCATAATCGGCGCATCAATGGTCGGATTTTCCGACAATTGAACACGAATTCAAAATGATCACGAAAAACCGGCGCACGAATCACTTGATTCGCCATGCCGGGTGGTGGTGCCCAAGGAGAGATTCGAACTCTCACGCCCGTGAAGGCGGGGGATTTTGAATCCCCTGCGTCTACCATTCCGCCACTTGGGCCCTGTGTCCCGTTTACCGCGACAACAAGGATGTTGAAAAGGGCAAAAAGACGCGCATTTCAGGTCGGAACCAGCGGGCCGCGCCGGTTCAGCGTGTCGATGTCCATGCCGGCCATCTTCTTGTAGGCGCCGGCGACCGTTTCCAGCTCGTCCCGGCTCATCACCTCGGAAATGTCATCGAAACCGTCAGGCGCGCGCTCGGCCACCACGTCGAGCACCTTGTCGGGGCCGTCGCCGCGATTGGCGAGGATCAGCGCGTTCACGGTCTCGCGGCGGATGGTGTCGTAGCTTTGCAGCGCGTCGCGGGTCAGGCCGATGTCGCGCAGCTCGCGCGCAAGGATGCGGGCGTCGAGAATGGCCTGGCTCGCGCCGTTGGAGCCGATCGGATACATCGCGTGGGCGGCATCGCCCAGAAGCGTCATGCGGCCATGCGTCCAGGCCGGAAGCGGGTTGCGATCGACCATCGGGTATTCGAAGACATGCTCGGCCCCGGCGATGACCTTCGGGATATCCAGCCAGTCGAACGACCAGTCTGCGAAGGCGGGGGCGAAATCGGCAAGATCGCCGTCGCGGTTCCAGTCCTGTTCGCGCCACTGGTAATCCCCGGGCATCATCCGGTCGGCGATCCAGTTGATCAGGCAGGTGCCGTCGCCGTAATCCTCGATCGGGTAGCAGACGAACTTGCACGCCTTGCGCCCGGCCATCGCCATCGAGCGCCCGGTGAGGAATGTCGGCCCGCGCGTCATACCGCGCCACATCATCACCCCGCCCCAACGGGCCGGGCCCTCGTCGGGATAAAGCTTTGCCCGGGCGCACGAATTGATCCCGTCGGCGGCGACGAAAAGGCGGCCCTCGGCGGTGCCGGTCCGCGCCCCGGTAGTGCGGTCGCCAAGCGTGATCTCGACCCCCTCGTCGGTGTCGCGCCAGTCGATGACCGCGGCGCCGTGTTCGATCACGTCGGGGCCGGCGCGTTCCCGGAGCGCGCGCAGGAGCAGCATCTGCATCTTGCCGCGATGGATCGAGTATTGCGGCCAGTTGTAGCCCGCGAACCGGCCGCGCGGCTCGGACCAGATGCGCCCGCCCTGGGCCGAGAAATAGGCGACCTCCTCGGTTCTGAGGCCATCGGCGTCGAGCGCGTCCTGCAAGCCCATCTCGTAAAGCTCGCGGATGGCGTGGGGTTGCACATTGATGCCGACCCCGAGCGGGCGGATCTCCTGCACCGCCTCGAAGATGCGAAACGCAATGCCCAGTTGATGCAGGCTCAGCCCCAGTGTAAGCCCGCCGATACCTGCGCCTGCGATGAGAACCGTCATGGATGCCTCCGCTCCTGTTCCGGGTCGATTTTTGCACGCAGTTTGCAGGCGATAGAGGATTGGCGCCAGTGCTAAATGTGGGGCTAAATGCGGGGCGGGATGGAAAGACGGGGCAAGGGGCCGGGATGATACGCGGGCTTTACGACTGGACTATGCGGCTGGCCGATCATCCGCGCGCGCTCTGGGCGCTGGCGGCGGTGGCGTTCATCGAAAGCTCGGTCTTTCCGATTCCGCCCGACGTGTTGATGATCCCGATGATCCTTGCCCGCCCCAGCCGCGCCTTCCTGATCGCGGGGGTGGCATTGCTGGCCTCGGTTCTGGGCGGGATGCTGGGCTATGCGATCGGGTTTTTCGCCTATGAGCAGATCGGCCAGCCGATCCTGTCCGCGATGGGCAAGGGCGAGGCGATGGAAGCGTTCAACATCCGGTTCAACGATTTCGGCTTCTGGGCGGTGCTGACGGCGGGGATGACGCCCTTTCCCTTCAAGGTGATCACCATCATGTCGGGCTGGACGGCGATGCCGCTGGGCACGTTCATCGCCACCTCGATCCTCGCGCGGGGGCTGCGGTTCTTCATCGTCGCGGTCTTGCTGTGGAAATATGGCGCGCCGATCCGTGATTTCATCGAGCGGCGGCTGGGCTTGATGTTCGCGCTGTTCGTGATCATTCTGCTGGCTGGCTTTTACGCGGTGCAATACCTATGACGCTCAACCGACCGACATTGATCATCCTGGCCGCCGGGGGTTCGGCGGCGATGCTGATCGGCGCGCTCATGTTCCAGTATGTGGGCGAGATGGCGCCCTGCAAGCTGTGCTACTGGCAGCGCTATCCGCATGTGGCGGCGGTGGTCATCGGCCTTCTGGCGCTGATGGTGGCGGGGCGGGGTCTGCCCCTGCTGGGCGCGCTGGCGGCGGGCACCACGGGCGGGATCGGCGTCTATCACACCGGGGTCGAGCGCGGCTGGTGGGAGGGACCGGCCAGTTGCTCGGGCGGTGGCGGGCTTGGCGGGCTGTCGGGGGCGGACCTGTTGAGCGTCGATGCGCCCACCGGCGTGGTGATGTGCGACGAGGTGCCGTGGGAGATGCTGAGCCTGTCGATGGCAAGCTGGAACGCGGTGATCTCGTTCGCTCTCATGGTGCTGTGGTTGTTGGCGGCGCGCAGCCGGGTCTGAACTTGGGCGATCAGCCGCGCGCCGATTTGCGGGTCGAGAGCAGGAGCGAGGTTTCGCTGGTCGCCACCCCGTCGAACCGGCGGATGCGGGCCAGAACCTCGTCGAATTCTTCCAGCGTCGCGGTGCCGATCTCGGCGATCACGTCCCAGCGGCCATTGGTGCTGTGCACCCCCCGCACCGACGGAAGCCCCGAAAGCTGACGGATGATCCGGTCGGCGCCGCGCCCTTCGATCCCGATCATCATCAGCCCGCGCACCGGGTCGGCGAGCGCGTCCTCCTTCAGGACCACGGTGAAACCGATGATCTCGCCCGCGCGCCGGAGCCGTTCGATCCGCGCGCGCACGGTGGTGCGCGACACCCCCAGAAGCAGCGCCAGATCGGAAAGCGAGGCGCGCGCGTCGTGGCGCAGGGCCGAGATGAGTTTCCGGTCAGTATCGTCCATTTCGAGCAGTTCTGCCTTCGTTTCGAATATTCCGACGCCATATTGGCCCATTCGCCCGCTGGATCAATCCCCGTATCGGAGAAATATTGCCCGAAAGCGAGGAAAGAGGATCGACATGGAGCAGCAGGACATTCAACTGATCGGGGTGCCGATGGATTGCGGCAAGGCGCGGCAGGGCTGCCTGATGGGGCCGGATGCCTATCGCATCGCGGGTCTCGGGGACGAGCTGGAATTGCTCGGCCACCGGGTCACGGACCGGGGCAACATGGCCCCTGCCCCGCATGAGCCCGACCGCGCCGGCGGGCAGGTGTTCCGGCCCAACGCGGTGATCGGCTGGACCAGCGCGCTGATCGCTGCGGCGCGCGAGGCGATGGCGGCGGGCCTGCCGATCTTCATGGGCGGCGATCACGCGCTGTCGCTGGGCAGCGTGGCGGGGGTGGCGGCACATGCCGCCGAGGCCGGACGGCCGCAATTCGTGCTGTGGCTCGATGCGCATTCGGATTTCCACACGCCCGAAACCACGCAGAGCGGCAACCTGCACGGCACGCCGCTCGCCTATGTCACCGGGCGGCCCGGGTTCGACGGCTTTCCGCCGCTGCCCGCGGCAATCCCCGAGGAGAATATCTGTATCATCGGGCTGCGCTCGGTCGACGGGGCCGAGCGGCGCGCGTTGACGGCGTCGCACATCCGCTGCCATGACATGCGCAGCATCGACGAGCATGGCATCGCCCGGCCGCTGGCGGGGTTCCTCGACCGGGTGGCGGAGGCGGGCGGCGCGCTGCATGTGTCGCTCGACGTGGATTTCCTCGACCCCGGCATCGCGCCGGCGGTGGGCACCACGGTGCCGGGCGGCGCCAGTTTCCGCGAGGCGCATCTGGTGATGGAAATGATCCATGACAGCGGCTTGATGAGCTCGCTCGACCTCGTCGAACTCAACCCGTTCCTCGACGAGCGCGGGCGCAGCGCGCAGGTGATGGTCGATCTCGCCGCCTCGGCGCTGGGGCGGCAGGTATTCGACCGCCCGACCTATGCAAAAGGATGAAGATCGTGACGCAACCCTCTGACAAGGCGTTGGTTCCCTTTGTTTCGGTCGATCACATGATGCGGCTTGTGCATCATCTGGGGATCGAGGAGACGTTGCGCGGGCTGGCCGGTTACATCGAGGTCGATTTCCGCCGCTGGGAAAAATTCGACAAATCCCCGCGCGTGGCGAGCCATTCGGATGTCGGCGTGATCGAGTTGATGCCGACCAGCGACGGCGAAGCCTATGGGTTCAAATATGTGAACGGCCACCCCAAGAACACCAGCGAAGGGTTGCAGACGGTGACCGCCTTCGGCCTGCTGGCGGATGTTTATACCGGCTATCCGGTGCTTCTATGCGAGATGACGCTCCTGACGGCACTGCGCACGGCGGCGACCTCGGCAATGGCGGCGAAATACCTCGCGCCGCGCGGCGCGCGGGTGATGGCGATGATCGGCAACGGCGCGCAGGCCGAATTCCAGAGCCTCGCGATGAAGGCGATTTGCGGCATCGACACGGTGCGGCTTTACGATATTGACCCCAAGGCCACGCAAAAGGCGGCGCGCAACCTTGGGGGCATGGGGTTGAAGGTCGTGGAATGCGCGAGTGCCGAAGAGAGCATGGAGGGGGCCGAGATCATCACCACCTGCACCGCCGACAAGCAATATGCCACCATCCTGACCGACAACATGGTCGGCAGCGGCGTGCATATCAACGCGATCGGCGGCGATTGCCCGGGCAAGACCGAACTGGCCCCGGCGATCCTGCATCGCAGCGAGATCTTCGTCGAATATCCCGAACAGACCCGCATCGAGGGCGAGATTCAGCAGATGGCGCCGGATCACCCGGTGACGGAGCTTTGGCAGGTGATCACCGGCGCGGCCCCGGGGCGGCGCGATGCGCAGGCGATCACGCTGTTTGACTCGGTGGGGTTCGCGATCGAGGATTTCAGCGCGCTGCGGTTCCTGCGCGATGCCGTTACCGACACGGGGTTTTACAGCCCGCTCGACCTTCTGGCCGACCCGGACGATCCGCGCGACCTCTATGGGATGCTGCGTCGGGCCGCGCCGCAATAGGCGCGGCCCCACAGGTGTCAGCCGCCCGCCTTCGCCTTCTCGATCGCGGGCAGGATGGTTTCGTTCAGCACCCGCCGCGTGATCGGCCCGGCAAAGCGCATCGTCACGATGCCGTTGGCGTCGATGATGAAGGTTTCGGGCGCGCCATAGACGCCCCAGTCCATCTTGGTGCGCGCGCTCCGCGCCTCGCCCAGATGCGAGAACGGGTTGCCGTCGCGTTCGAGATAGGCCAGCGCGCGTTCGGTGGTGTCGTCGAAATTGATCCCGTGCAGCGGCACGTCGAGATTGTCGCGCATCCACAGCAGCGTCGGATGCTCAGCCCGGCAGGCGACGCACCATGTGCCCCAGAAATTGACCAGCTTCACCCCCGGCGACTTGAGCACCGCGTCGGTCAGAAGCGGCGTCTCGCCCAGTTGCACGAGTTCGACCGCCGGCACCGGCTTGCCGATCCGCTGTGAGGGCAATTCGTCGGGGTTGTCGCGCAACATGCCGAAGAAGAACAGCGCCGCCAGCGCCGCAAAGACAAGCGGCGGGGCAAGCATCATCGGTCTAACCCTGGCCATGGTTCTTCCTCCTGCGCGTTTCGATCTCGTCCAGTTCGGCTTTCACCTTGCGCGACCGGCGGATCGAGAGCACCACCAGCGCCAAGATCAGCAGAAGCGACACCGCGTAGGACGATAGCACGGCCTCGGCATATTTTCCCAACTCCGGCATCATCCCAGCCGCTCCCGCGCCAGCAGGGCGCGCATCCGGCGCGCCCGGATTTCGGTGTTGGTGCGGATGATCACAAGCGCGATGAACAGAAGGACGAACCCCGCGATCGAGACCAGCGCCGGATACCAGAAGACATCGGCCACGTTCTCCTGCTTGTCGAGGCTGAGCGACGCGCCCTGGTGCAGGCCCTGGTTCCAGAAATTCACCGCATAGCGGCTCAGGAGCGCAAAGACCGACCCGACCAGGCACAGCACCGCGGTCAGGTCGGCGGCGGTGTCGTCATTCTCGATCGCCTCCCAGAGCGCGATGTAACCGAGATAGAACAGGAACAGGATCAGGAACGAGGTCAGCCGCGGGTCCCAGGCCCACCAGGTGCCCCACATCGGCTGGCCCCAGATCGCGCCGGTGGCCAGCGCGATCAGCGTCATCACCGCGCCGACCGGTGCGGCGGCCCGTGCGGCCAGCGCGCTCACATGGTGGCGGCGCACGATCCAGACCAGCGAGGTGATCAGCATCATCGCCCAGATATTGATCGCCATCATCGCGCTCGGCACGTGGATATAGAAGATCTTGACGGTCGATCCCTGCCGGTAATCGTCCGGCGTGAAGAAGAATCCCCAGACCAGCCCGACCACGAGGCAGACCACCGCCGCAACGGCGACATAGGGCAGAACCCGCTCGGTCGTGCGCATGAATTTCAGAGGGTTGGCATATTCCCACAGCGCGTTGAGGTTCATCTCGGACCCATCTTCGGTTGCATCTCCTGCTGCCTTTTGCCAGCCGCCGGGGCGGCCCGCCTTGATCTGCCTTAAATCACCGCGCTTTTCCAGCCTGATCGGTTCACAAATCCATCACCTTTCGCCGCAGGCCCGCGGCCTCTCAGCGCAGGTTGACCCTGAGCACCGCACCACTGGCAAAGGGCAGGAGCGCGATCACCCCGGCACTGATCCCCGCCAGCATCAGCATCGGCGTGCTGGTCGCGGTGCCTTCGGCCCCGCGCCGCGCCATCTCGGCGCCGAAAATGAGCGTCGGCACGTAAAGCGGCAACACCAGCAGGCTCAACAGCAGCCCGCCCCGCTTGATCCCCACGGTCAGCGCCGCCCCGAACGTGCCGATCACCGAAAGCGCCGGCGTGCCCAGCAGGAGCGACAGGACAAGCGGCGCGTATCCCGCCTCCGGCAGGCTCATCAACACCCCGAAAAGCGGGCTTGCGATCACCAGCGGCAGGCCGGTCGTGATCCAGTGCGCCAGCGCCTTCATGGTCACGATCCCCTCCAGCGGCAGCGGCGAGGTCGCCAGCAGATCGAGGCTGCCATCCTCCCAGTCGAGCGCGAGAATCCGGTCGAGCGACAAGAGACAGGCCAGCAGCGCGCCAAGCCACAGGATGCCCGGCGCGATCCGCGCCAGAAGCCCGGTCTCGGGGCCCACGCCAAAGGGCACCAGCGTCACCACGATGAGAAAGAACGCAAGGCCGAGGCCGAAACCGCCGCCCGCCCGCATCGCCAGCCGCAGATCGCGCATCAGCAGGGCAATCACAGGAACACCCCGTCGAAATGATCCTCTTGCGTGGCGCGCGCCCGGAACGGGCCGACATCCAGAACCGCCGCCTCGTCAAGGCCAAGGTCGATATGCGTCGCCATCAATGCCATGCCGCCCCCCGCCAGATGCGCGCGCACCGCGCGCACGAACATCGCCACCGCCTCCACGTCGAGCGACACGGTCGGTTCGTCGAGCACCCAGACCGGACGCCCCGTCACCAGTAGCCGCGCCAGCCCGAGGCGGCGTTTCTGCCCAGCCGAGAGCGCCCCGGCCAGGCGGGCGCGCAAATCGCGCAGCGCGAAGCCCTCCAGCGCCGCACCGACTTCGTCGGTGCCAAAGACCGCCGCCCAGAACGCAAGGTTCTCCTCGACCGTCAGCGTCGCCTTGAGCCCGTCGGCATGGGCGGCATAGGTCATCGCCTCGCGATCGAGGCTGATTCGCCCGGCCAATGGCGGCTGAAGCCCGGCGATGGTGCGCAGAAGCGTCGTCTTGCCGATGCCGTTGGGCCCGCGCAGGATCAGGGCATGCCCGGCCGCCAGCCGGAAATTCAGCCCCTCCAGCACCGGGACGCCGCCACGCGCGACGGAAAGATCGCTTACCAAGAGTTCCATGAGATCGCCTTAGCGCAGTCCGCTGCGCAACAGAACCGCTTTTCGTCGCGAAATGCCGCCAAATCTCCTTCGAGGAGTCCTGATCGCGCGGCTTCGACCGGGTGCGGCCGGTTTTCCTCCACGGGTCAGGGCCGCCCTTACCTACACCGCCAAAGCCGCCAGCGCGACGCGCCGGCCCTCGGCGGCGAGCACGTTCCATGTCCGGCAGGCCGCGGGCGTGTTCATGACCTCGGCGCCGAGTCCCGCCGCCTCGATCTCGTTGCGCAGCGCGGTGTCGATATGCGCGATGTCGGCCCCGGTGCCGAACAGGATCACGTCGATCTCGCCCACCAGCGCCATGATGCGCGCGCGGTCCCCCAGCCCCTCCAGCGGCCCAACCCCGGTGGTGGTCAGCAGGATCGCCCCCTCGTAGACCTGGCCACCGATGCGGAAGAACCCCGGCCCATAGCCGTCGATCGGCTGCACATCCCCGAAATCGACCTGCGAAAACCTCATGCCATCCCTCCAATGACCGACCAGAGCCCCGACAGGGCCGACGCGGCGATGATCCCGTAAGCCACCGCGCGATAGAGCCTTTCATAGCCGGGCCGGAATATCCACCACCCCAGCGCATTGCCCGCGAGGTAAGGCAGCGCCGCCAACAGGCCAAGGGCCAGCGGCACGCCCCAAAGCCGCCCCAGCACAGCGAAACTCGCCAGCACCAGGAGATCGAACGCATAGAGATAGGCCGTGGCATTGGCCCGGATCACCTGCGCCGGGTGCGGGCTTGCCATGTAGAGCAGGATCACCGGCGGCCCCGGTATGCCGACCGCACCGCCGAGGAATCCGCCCACCCCCCCGGTGGCATAGACCAATGGTGGATTGAGTATGCCGCGATAGCGCACCCCGCCGACAAGCAGCACCAGAAGCGCGAGGCTCAGCACGGAAACCGCGATGCGGAACACCGCCGGGTCGACCCAGAACAGCACCGCCAGCCCGGCCGGAAGCGCCACCACCGTTCCCGCGAAAAGTCGCATGAGGTCGCGCGGATGCCCGTCGCGCAGCGCCCGCGGGATCATCGGCAAGGGGCCGATCGCATCCATCACCATCAGGATGATGATCGCCCAGACCGGCTCGACCACCCGGGTGGCCACCGGCAGAAAGATCATCGCCGTGCCGAATCCGGCGAAACCGCGCACGATCCCGGCCAGGAAGGCCACGGCGAAAACCCATCCGATTCCCCCGATGGCGAGGGCCTCGGCCGCGATTTCAGGCATCTATATTGGCGTATTGCGTGCCCGCATTGGCATCCGGCTTGGACCAGTCGCGCTTGACCCCCAGCCTGAGCAGGATGATGCTGGCCACGAAGATCGAAGAGTAGGTGCCCACGATCACGCCCCAGATCATCGCAAAGACAAAACCCCGGATCACGTCACCGCCCAGCACGAACAGCGAGATCAGCGCCAGGAGCGTGGTGACCGAGGTCATGACCGTTCGGCTCAGCGTTTCGTTGATCGAGATGTTGAGCACCTCTTTCAGCGGCATCTGCTTGTATTTGCGCAGGTTCTCACGCACCCGGTCGAACACGACCACGGTGTCGTTGAGCGAATAGCCGACGATGGTCAGAAGGGCCGCGATGATCGCGAGGTCGAAACGGATCTGCAATTCGCTGAAGATCCCGATGGTCAGCAGCACGTCATGCACAAGTGCGGCCACCGCCCCGAGCGCAAACTGCCACTCGAATCGCAGCCAGATATAGACCAGCACCGCCCCGATCGCCAGCAGCACCGCGATCACCGCGGTCTGGATCAATTCGCCCGAGACCTTGGGCCCCACCGACTCGACGCTGACAAAGCGGATATCGGGCACCGCCTGTTGCAGGGCCGCCTCGATCGACTCGATCACCTCGGGGCTGACCGATTCCTCGCCCTCCTGCGCCTGGATGCGCACCATCGCCACGTTCTGATCGGGCCCGAATGTCGGGTCGAACACTTCGGTGATGGTCACGTCGCCCAGCCCAAGCCCATTAATCGCGTCGCGATAAAGGCCGATATCGACGGCTTGCGTGCTTTCGGTGCGGATCGTCGTGCCGCCGCGAAAGTCGATGCCGTAATTCAGCCCCTGAACGAGAAAGCTGGCCAGGGCCACCACCATCAGCACCGCCGAGATCCCCAGCCACAGTTTCGGGCGGCCGAAGAAATCCCATTTCGTGTCCTTGGGAACAAGTCTCAGGCGCATGTCGTCAGACCTCCAGCGTCTTGGGGCGGCGGCGTTCGAACCACATCAGGATGAGCAGCCGGGTGACGAAAATCGCCGTGAATACCGATGTCATGATCCCCAGACCCAGCGTGATCGCAAAGCCGCGCACCGGCCCCGACCCCACCGCGTAAAGGATCACGGCGGTGATGAACGTGGTGATATTGGCATCCACGATCGCCGACAGCGCCTTCTCATAGCCCAACTCGATCGCCCGCGCCGGGCCCTTCGCGGTCTTGAGTTCCTCGCGGATCCGCTCGAAGACCAGCACATTGGCATCCACCGCCATGCCCACGGTGAGCACGATCCCGGCGATCCCCGGCAGGGTCAGCGTCGCCCCGATCATGCTCAGCAGGCCGAAGATCAGCCCGATATTGATGATCAGCGCCACGTTGGCAAAGAGGCCGAACAGGCCATAGCTCAGCAGCATGAAGATCAGCACGGCGGCAAAGGCCACGATGGTCGCCACCTTGCCCGCCTCGATGCTGTCCGCGCCCAGTTCCGGCCCGATGGTGCGCTCTTCGAGAAAGTCGAGCCCTGCCGGAAGCGCGCCGGCGCGCAGCAGCACGGCAAGCTCGGTCGATTCCTCCAGCGTGAACCGCCCGGTGATGATGCCTGACCCGCCCGGGATATGGGACTGGATGGTCGGCGCGCTGATCACCTCGCCATCGAGAACGATGGCAAACGGGTTGCCGATATTCTCGGCGGTGTAATCGCCAAAGCGCCGCGCGCCCGAGGGATCGAACCGGAAGGTGACGGCGGGCCGCCCGTTCTGGTCGAAACTGGGCTGCGCATCCACGAGGTCTTCACCCGTCACCACCGGCGACTGCTCCAGCACATAGAACACGCCCCGATCCTCGCCGCGTCCGGGCAGAACCTCTTCCCCCGGTCCGGCGCTCACATTCTCTTCGGTGCTGCGCGACACCACCGGCTGAAAGGTCAGTTGCGCGGTGGTGCCGATGATGCGCTTCAACTCCGCCGCACTTCCCAGCCCGGGCACCTGGATCAGGATGCGCTCGGAGCCCTGGCGCTGAATCGTGGGTTCGCGGGTGCCGACCTCGTCGATCCGGTTGCGGATGATTTCAAGCGCCTGGCGCACGGTGCGGTCGTCGGTGGCCAGTTTCTCTGCATCCGACAGCTGGACAACGATCACGTCAGCCTCGGCCGACACCTCGATATCGTTCGATCCCGCCCCGCTCAGGCTTGTGACCGGCCGCGCAAGCCCGCGCACGAGGCTGGCCGCGCGCTGCACCTGGTCGGCTTCGGAAATGCGGATGCGCAACTGATCCTCGGGGCCGGGTTGCAGGCGGATCGTGCCGATGGTCGCGCGTTCCTCGCGCAGCATGTCGCGAATCTCGGGCCACATGCTCCGGATCCGGCTGCGATAGACATCCTCGACACGGACCTCGGCCAGAAGATGCGCCCCGCCGCGCAGATCGAGCCCCAGGTTGACCAGCCCCGAAGGCAGCCACTCGGGCCACATGCCCACCTGCTCGGCCAGCCCGTCTCCCGCGCCGCCGCTCTCGATCGCCTTGACCGCGTCGTTATGGGTTTCCACCCGTGTATAGAACGCGTTCGGCATCGCCAGGATCAGGCCAGCCACCACGGTGGCCCAGATCAGCACCCGCTTCCACGTATCGATCTGAAGCATGTCAGCGCCCCCGAATCAGCAGCAATATGCGATACTTACGATTTCGCGGGCTCTGTCTTGCTCAGAACCTGCGCGATGGTCGCCTTGACCACCCGCACCTTGACGCCATCGGCGATCTCGACCTCGATCTCGCCATCGTCCTTGACCTTGGCCACCTTGCCGATCATCCCGCCCTGGGTGACCACCTGATCGCCCCGACGCAGCGCCTCGACCATGGCCTGATGGTCCTTCACCTTCTTCTGCTGCGGTCGGATCAGCAGGAAATACATGATCGCGAAGATCAGGATGAGCGGAAGAAACGAGGCGAGCGCGCCGTCCATGGGAAACCCTTTCGATTCGTGGCTGGCACCAGCCGTTGCCCGTGCAACCGCCCGTGCAACCACCTGTGCAAAGTTTGGCGGAACCTATGCCCTGGCCCAGGGCTTTGCAATCCCCACGGGCGCGGTTTTGGGACCGCCATTCGCAGCTGCAAGCGAATCGGATTCGACCGACGCCCAACGAAAGGGCAGCACACGGCCGCGGTCGGGTGCTCACCACATCAGTTCCATGCAGTTTATCCCTCAGCCTCGCCCTCGCCCTGAAGCGCGCGCACCCTATCGAAAGCACCCGGTCAGGCCAAAGGCGTGCCTCCGGCACGGCGGGGCGGCCCCCTCCCGGCAGATTTTTCGCAGAAAAATCGCCTGCCGGGCAATGGTGTGCTGCCCGGGCGGCTTTGCCGCCGTTTCGGGCCGGAGTGTCGTCGACCAAACGCGATACTGCTGGGCAGCGGCACCTGTCTTGCCTCATTCCGCCGTTTACCATCGCCCGCGAAATCGGCCATAAGGCATCCACCAGCAGAATGAGTCACGAAGGACAAGACCGATGCATGACATCCGCGCCATCCGCGAAAACCCCCAGGCGTTCGACGCGGCGCTCGCCCGCCGCGGAGAAGCGCCGATGTCGTCTGAGATCCTCGAACTCGACGAGGCGCGCCGCGCCAGGATCCTCGCCGCCGAGACCGCGCAGGCCGAGCAGAACCGCGCCGCCAGGGACATCGGCGCCGCCAAATCCGCCGGAAACGACGCCGAATTCAACCGCCTGCGCGACGAGGTGACGGCGAAAAAGGCCGAGGTCGCGGCGATGCAGGCCGAGGCGAAGGAGCTTGACCGGAAACTCGCCGACCTGCTGATGATCCTGCCTAACCGGCTGGCCGATGATGTGCCCGACGGCGACGACGAATCCGACAATGTCGAGATCCGCCAGCACGGCACCCCGCGCAGCTTCGATTTCGCGCCGAAGGAACATTACGAGATCGAAAGCGTCAAACCCGGCATGGATTTCGAGACCGCCGCCAAACTCTCGGGCGCGCGTTTCGTGGTGATGTCGGGCGGCGTTGCGCGCATCCACCGCGCGCTCGCGCAATTCATGCTCGACACCCACACCGAGGAACACGGGCTTTGCGAGACCTGGACCCCGGTTCTGGTGCGCGAAGAGATGATGTATGGCACCGGGCAATTGCCCAAGTTCGGCGCCGACAGCTACAAGACCACCGATGGCTGGTGGCTGGTGCCCACCGCCGAGGTGACGCTTACCAATATCGCCAATGACATGGTGATCGACGCGGATGACCTGCCGCGCCGCTATGTCGCCCACACCCAGTGCTTCCGCTCCGAGGCGGGCAGCGCCGGGCGCGACACCGCGGGCATGCTGCGCCAGCACCAGTTCGAAAAGGTCGAAATGGTCTCGATCACCCGGCCCGAGGACTCGATGGACGAGCACGCGCGCATGACCCGCTGCGCCGAGGCGATCCTCGAAAAGCTCGACCTGCCTTATCGCACGGTGATCCTCTGCTCCGGCGACATGGGCTTCGGCATGCTCAAGACCCATGACATCGAGGTCTGGCTGCCCGGGCAGAACACCTATCGCGAGATCAGCTCGGTCTCGGTCGCCGGCGATTTCCAGGCCCGGCGCATGAACGCGCGCTACAAGCCCGCCGATGGCGGCAAGCCGCAATTCGTCCATACGCTGAATGGCTCGGGCCTCGCCGTGGGGCGCTGCCTGATCGCGGTGCTGGAAAACGGACAGGCCGCCGATGGCTCGGTCGATCTGCCGCCGGCCCTGCATCCCTACCTGCGCGGCAAGACCCGGCTTTCGAGCGATGGCACGCTGGTCTGACGGGCAGGCCCGGGCGCGCGCCCGGGCCAGGCCGCCCCGCGCGGGGCGGCGCGCGCGTCAGTCGCCGGCCTTCTCCGCCAGCGCCAGCCATTCCTCCTCGGCCGCCGAGAGCTTCTCCTGCCGTTGCAGCAGCGCCTCGGTCGCCTTGCGGAACTTGACCGGCTCCGCGGTGTAAAGGTCCGGCTGTGCCAGAAGCTCCTCGAGCTTGGCAATCTCCGCCTCCAGCCGTTCGATCACACCGGGAAGCGCCTCGAGACGGTGTTTCTCGGTAAAGCTCAGCCCCGGTCTGGCGCTTTCCCCCTGTTTGATCTTCGACCCGGACCCTTTTGATTTTTCGTGTTTTTCCTGCTGTCCGGACGTGTCACCCCGCGATTTCTGCCGCCGATAATCGCTCCAGCCCCCGGCATAGACAGTGGCGCGACCGTCGCCTTCCATCGCCACGGTGACGCTCGCCACCCGGTCGAGGAAATCGCGATCGTGACTGACTAGAAGCACCGTGCCCGCATAGCCGTCGAGCAATTCCTGCAACAGGTCGAGCGTTTCCACGTCCAGATCGTTGGTCGGCTCGTCCAGCACCAGCAGGTTGCTTTCCCGCGCCATCAGCCGGGCCAGCAGCAAACGCGCCTTTTCGCCGCCCGACAAGGACTTGACCGGCGCCCTGACCTGGCGTTCGTCGAACAGGAACTCCTTGAGATACCCGACCACGTGACGCGGCGCGCCGCGCACCATGATCTGGTCGGACTGGCCCGAGACCCGCATGTCCTTGTCGCCGGTCAGGCTGTCCCACAGCGTCGCCTCGGGGTCGAGCTGCGCGCGGGCCTGGTCGAACACTGCCGGCACGAGGTTGGTGCCATGGCGCACGCTGCCGCTGTCGGGTTCGATCTCGCCCATCAGCAGCTTGAGCAGCGTCGTCTTGCCCACGCCATTGGGCCCGACAAAGGCCACGCGGTCGCCCCGCATCACCGTGAGGTCAAAGGGTTCAAGGATGAGCTTGTCATCGTAAGCCTTTGAAATACCTTTCGCCTCGATCACCTTGCGGCCCGATTTCGGCCCCGATTCGAGGGCCATCGCCGCCGCGCCCTGCCGCGCGATCTGGGCGGCGCGTTCGTCCCTGAGATCGGCCAGCGCCCGGACCCGGCCCATGTTGCGCTTGCGCCGCGCGCTGATCCCCTCGACCGCCCACCGCGCCTCGGCCTTGATCTTGCGATCCAGCTTGTGGCGGGACTGGTCCTCTTCCTCCCAGATCTTGTCGCGCCAGGCTTCGAAATGCTCGAATCCCTTCTCCTGCCGCCGGGTCATTCCCCTGTCGATCCAGAGGGTTGCGCGCGTCAGTTCACGCAGGAACGCGCGGTCGTGCGAGATCAGCACGAAGGCCTTGCGCGTCGATTTCAACTCCTGTTCGAGCCACAGCACCGCCTCGATATCGAGATGGTTGGTCGGCTCGTCCAGCAGCATCAGTTCCGGGTTCTCGGCCATCAGCTTGGCCAGCGCCGCGCGCCGCCGCTCGCCGCCCGAGGCGGTCTCGATGCTGCGGTCGGGATCGAATTTCAACCCCTCTCCGGCGCGCTCCACCTTGTAGAGTTCGCCCGGCTCAAGCTCGCTCGACGCATAGTCGCCCAGCGTGGAAAACCCCTTCATCTCGGGCTCTTGTTCCATGTAGCCCACGCTCACGCCGGGGCCGGCGACGCGGCTGCCCCGGTCGGGCTCGACCAGCCCCGCCATCACCTTCAGCAGGGTCGACTTGCCCGACCCGTTGCGCCCCACCAGCGCCACCCGGTCGCCGGGCTGGATCACCAGCGACAGGTTGTCGAACAGCGGCTCGCCGCCGAAGGTGAGGGAAATGTCGGTCAGTTGAAGCAGGGGAGCACGCGCCATGGCGCTGCGCTACAGCGCGCGCGAGGCAAGGTCAAGCTACCCCGCGACCGCCCGCAACGCCCGCTTGCGCGCATCCGGGATCTGGCCGATCTCGACCCCGGTGAACACATGCAGCGTGCCCATCTCGGGATCGACCACCGCGTGATCGCTGACCCACCCGCCCATCATCAGGTAAGTGCGCAGCAGCGGCGGCATCAGCGCCATCGCGCGGCGCGCGTCGGGCTTGCGCCTGAGCCGGGCGGCAAAGCGGAACACCTGCGGCGCCTTGACCCGCGGCAACCAGCGTTTGGGGCCGAGGTGGCGCGCCTTGAGCCAGGCGAAAACGTCCGAATAATGCGCCGTGTCGGTGCCCGCGAAGGATGAACAGCCGAACAGCATTTCTATATTGTTCTCATCGACATAGCCGGCCATCGCCCCCCATGCCACGCGCAGGATGTCGGGATCGCGCCGCTCGGGCGCGATGCAGAACCGGCCCAGTTCGACCATCTTTCCGCCGAAGCGTTCGAGCGCCGAAAGCTCGTAATACTGCGCCGAATAGCTGCGCGAAATCTCGCATCCCCCGGTCAGCGGCAGGAACCGGAAACAGGCGACCAGTTCGCCGCTGGCCAGTTCCTCGATCAGAACGTGATCGCAAACCGCGTCGAACCGGTCCGCATCATGGCCTTCCGTCCCGAAAAAGCACCGGTGGCGCAGGCGTTGCGCCGCGACGACATCCGCCGGGGTGGCCGCCAGCCGCGCGCCGTAGCGCCCTTTTCTCAATCCCAGCCTCATGGCCAACCCTCCGGGTTCGTGCGACAGGATCATGCGCCAGCCCTTGATTACAGACAAGATGTGACAGCAGAACGACGCCCGCGCGCGCCCGCGCCGCCGGGTCCGGGCCAGCTCATCTGCATGAAGACGATCAGTTGCGGGTGTTGTTGAGCATCTGCCCGGCGTTGAACCGCCCCAGATTGCCCATCAGCTGGCGCAGGAATCCCTTGCCCTCGACCGAACTGCTGGTCACCCGGCGCGACAGGGTGACCGGGCGGCCCTTCTCAAGGCCGAATCGCTCGATATTCTGCACCACGTCGGAGCCGTCGAAACTGATCGCGACGACCTCGCGGTCGACCACCTTGGGTTCGAGCATGCCGAAATGGCGTACCTGGCTGCGCACATAATAGATGTCGCCGCCTTCCACGAAGGCCCCGGCCGATGGCGTGCCCAGCACATCCTCGACCGTGGCGCGACGGTCCACGCCCACGGTGATCTCGCGCAACTCGTCATCATTGGGCACATAGCCGTGATTGCGAATGATCGGCGAACAGCCCGCCACCACGACCAGCCCCAGCGAAACGAGGATCACCCCTGCCGTTGTCCTGACTCCCATCGTGCTGCCCTCTTGCCTTGGCGGATCGCGCCTTTTATCCCGCTTACAACAGGCACCCCCTCGGTTCAAGAATGTAAGCTCATGCCAGACTCCCGACCAGACTCCCGAAACACCGCCCGCTTTCGCGTCGGCGATCTGTCGCACAAGTCCGCTACCGGATTCGCGTTGCACCCCGACGCCGCCACCATGCAGGCGATCGCGCAGGAGTTGGGCCTCACCGGCCTGCGCAAGCTCTCCTTTGCCGGCAGCATCCGCGCCGAGGGCAAGCGCGACTGGCGGCTCGACGCGCGGCTGGGCGCCACCGTGGTGCAGCCCTGCGTCGTCACGCTCGCCCCGGTCACCACCCGGATCGACGAGGACGTGACCCGCCGTTATCTCGCCCACATGCCCGAGGAGGACGTGACCGGCGACGAGATCGAGATGCCCGAGGACGACACCATCGACCCGCTGGGCGATGTGATCGACGCGGGCGCGGCCATGGTCGAGGCGCTGGCGCTGGCGCTGCCGGTCTATCCCCGGGCCGAAGACGCGGCGCTCGACCAGGCGCAGTTCGCCGAGCCGGGCAAGGAACCGATGCGCGACGAGGACACCCGCCCCTTCGCCGCGCTCAGGAGCTTGCGCGACAAGCTCGACCGCGATGAATGAGCAAGCCAGCAAGACGGCCAGCAAGACGGGCAGCGAAATCCGCTTGCACTCGCAGCGAAACCGGCTATTTTCCCCGCTCTTGCGAATTTAGGGTTGGACAGTCCGGCATGTTCGGACTATCAGCCACCAGAACCCGCGAACGGGGCAAATCCGCTCTACTGGAAACGTCCGGGCCCTGCGCCCGCACTTGGAATTGAGGTTGTGACATGGCCGTCCAACAGAACAAGGTCTCGAAATCGCGCCGCAACAATCGTCGTGCGCATGATGCGCTGGTTGCCGCGAACCCCAACGAATGCCCGAATTGCGGCGAGTTGAAGCGCCCCCACCATGTCTGCCCCGCCTGTGGGCATTACGACGATCGTGAAGTCGTCGCCATGGCGGACGAGATCGACCTCGACGAAGACGCGGCCTGACGCCGCCGACACCGCTGAACACCCGTGGCATGAACGCATCGCACGACAAACCCGGGCCGGACGCGTCCGGCGAGGGGACGGTCACGGGAACCGGGCGTATCACCATTTCCGTCGACGCCATGGGGGGCGACAAGGGTCCGGGGACCGTGGTTGCCGGCCTGTCGCACTATGCGAAAAAGCACGGCGGCGTCGATTTCATCCTGCACGGGCCCGAGGCCACGCTCGCGCCGCTGATCGAGCGCCGCAAACCGCTGGCCGGGCGTTGCGAGATTCGCGACGTGCCCGGCGTGGTCACGATGCAGGACAAGCCCAGCCAGGTCGTGCGCCAAAGCCGCGACACCTCGATGTTCTCGGCGCTCGAAGCGGTGCGCGCGGGCCAGGCGCGTGCCTGCGTCTCCTGTGGCAATACCGGTGCGCTGATGCTGTTGTCGGTGGTGCGCCTGCGCAAGCTTCCCGGTGTCTACCGCCCGGCCATCGCCGTGCTCTGGCCCTCGCGCAATCCGCAGGGGTTCAACGTGATGCTCGATGGCGGCGCCGATGTGAAGGCCGACGAACGCGACCTGCTGCAATACGCGCTGATGGGGGCCTCCTATGCGCGCAACGGGCTGGGCCTCACGCGACCGCGCGTCGGACTGCTCAATGTCGGGACCGAGGACTTCAAGGGCCGCGCCGAGATGAAGGCCGCCGCCGAGCTGATCGCCGAGAACGCGCCCGCCGCCCAGTTCGACTATGTCGGCTTTGTCGAAGGCTCCGACCTGCCCGGCGAGCGCTGTGACGTGATCGTCACCGACGGGTTCACCGGCAACGTGGCGCTCAAGACCGGCGAAGGCGTGGCCAAGCTGTTCGGCGATTTCCTGCGCGAGGCGTTCCGCTATTCTCCGCTCTCGCGTCTGGCCTCGGTTCTGGCCTATACATCCATGCAGCGGCTGAGAAAACGAATCGATCCGCGCCGCGTCAATGGCGGGGTGTTTCTCGGGCTCAACGGCACGGTCGTCAAATCCCATGGCGGGGCCGACGCCACCGGCGTCGCGGCGGCGGTCAAGCTTGCGGTTCAACTGGCCGAATCGAATTTCGCCGACAAGCTCGCCGCGCGCATCGCCGCCGCCACGATGCTGGCCACCGAAGGCGGCGAAGAGGACAAGGACGGAGACCGGAAATGACCTTGAGGGCGGTCGCGACAGGCGTGGGCCACTACCTTCCCGAACGGATCGTGCCCAATGCCGAGTTCGAGAAGACGCTCGACACCTCCGACGAATGGATCCGCTCCCGCTCGGGGATCGAACGCCGCCATTTTGCCGCCGAGGGGGAAACCACCTCCGACATGGCCGTCGCCGCGGCGCGGCGCGCGCTTGACGATGCGGGGCTGGCCGCCGACGAGATCGACGCGGTGATCGTCGCCACCTCGACCCCCGATCTCACCTTTCCCTCGGTCGCCACCATGGTTCAGGACGGGCTCGGCATGACCCGCGGCTTCGGCTTCGACGTTCAGGCGGTCTGCGCCGGCTTCGTCTATGCGCTCACCAATGCCAACGCGCTGATCCTCGCCGGGCAGGCACGGCGCATCCTGGTGATCGGCGCCGAGACCTTTTCGCGCATCATGGACTGGACCGACCGCTCGACCTGCGTGCTCTTCGGCGATGGTGCCGGCGCGCTGGTGCTCGAAGCGCAGGAGGGCACCGGCACGTCCGAGGATCGCGGCATCCTCTCGGCCGATCTCAATTCCGACGGGCGGTTTCGCGACATGCTTTACGTCGATGGCGGCGTCTCCTCGACCGGCCACGCGGGCAAGCTTCGGATGCAGGGCAACCCGCTGTTCCGTCAGGCCGTGGACAAGCTCACCTCGACCGCCGACGCGGCGCTGGCCAAGGCCGGACTCACCAGCGACGCGGTCGACTGGATCGTGCCGCACCAGGCCAATATCCGCATCATCCGCGGCACCGCCAAGAAGATGGGCGTGCCGATGGAGCGCGTGATCGTCACCGTTCAGGACCACGGCAACACCTCCGCCGCCTCGATCCCGCTGGCGCTATCCGTGGGTGTGCAGCGCGGCCAGATCAAGCGCGGCGACCTGCTGGTGACCGAGGCGATCGGCGGCGGTCTGGCATGGGGCGCGGTCGTCCTGCGCTGGTGACACCGGGGCACAATGCGGCGGCGCGGCAAAGAGCCACTTAAAACCCCGTCGGCAAGCCCTTGATATTGACTCGGAAATTGCATTGCCGCAAGGTTGTGGGAAAACCAACCGGGGGATGAAGATGAGTGAAAAGACATTGACGCGCATGGACCTCAGCGAGGCCGTGTTTCGCGAAGTGGGTCTCTCGCGCAACGACAGTGCCCAGCTCATCGAAAGCGTGTTGCAACACATGTCCGATGCGCTGGTGCGCGGCGAGCAGGTCAAGATTTCGTCCTTCGGCACCTTCTCGGTGCGTGACAAGGCCGCCCGCGTCGGCCGCAACCCCAAGACCGGCGAAGAGGTGCCGATCAATCCGCGCCGGGTGCTCACCTTCCGCCCCTCGCACCTGATGAAAGACCGCGTGGCAGAAGGCAACAAACGCTAGGAGTTCCGCATATGGGCAAATCCGCCGACGCCTTCCGAACCATCAGCGAAGTCGCGGACTGGCTCGAAACCCCGGCCCATGTGCTGCGCTTCTGGGAAAGCAAGTTTCCCCAGATCAAGCCGGTCAAACGTGCCGGCGGGCGTCGCTATTACCGGCCCAGCGACATGGAACTGATCGGCGGCATCAAGAAACTGCTCCATGATGACGGGATGACCATCAAGGGCGTGCAGAAAATCCTGCGTGATCAAGGGGTCAAGCATGTCGCCGCCCTGTCGCCGTCGATTGATGGCATCATCACCGAAGAGTTTGGCGACACGCTCGAGGCCACCGCGACCCGCGTGGCGGACGCGCCCGCCGATGACAGCGCCAAGGTGCTGCCGTTCCAGCGCGCGCCCGATCCCGCGCCCGAAGAGGCCGCGGCCGCCGAAGCTCGGCCCACGCCTGAAGCAGATGACGACATCGACGCGGAACCGCCCGAGGAGGATGCACCCGCGCCGG
Source organism: Paracoccaceae bacterium (assembly GCA_011389685.1). GTDB lineage: Bacteria > Pseudomonadota > Alphaproteobacteria > Rhodobacterales > Rhodobacteraceae > Aquicoccus. Next base: position 24,590 of record JAABTV010000027.1, on the reverse strand, counting down.
AGTCCGACACGCCGCTGACCGGCATGGCCCCGTCCGCGCAGGACAGCGCCCAACCCGCGCCAGAGCCCACGCCAGAGCCCACACCGGAACCCGCAGACAGCGCGCCGCCGCCCGATGCAGCCGCCGCCGACGATACCGCCCCCGCGACTGCCCAAGCGACCGGCGCGACCACCGAACCGCCAGAGGCGCCGCCCGCCGACGCCGCGCCAAGCGATGCGCAGGAGGACGAACCGCCCGCATCGCCCGCCGAGTCGCCGCAAGCCCCCGCCGAGATCGGCAGCGAGGCCCCGGCTCAGGACGCCCTGCCCGCCTTTCTGCATCGCGGCGACCCGCCCCCCGAACCCGAGACACCCGAGGCCGCCCCAGCCCCGGACACGGCGCCCCGGCATGACCCGCGCCCCGAACGGCCACCCGTTCAGGCCGATGCGGATGCGGATGCGACCGGCGCGCCCGAACCGGACCCCGACTCCGCCGCGCCGCGCCCTGCGAAAATCGACCTGCCGCCCGACCCCGCCGATGACAGCATCGCCGCCCCGCCGGGCGTTCTCGCCGCCATCGCCGGGCGCAAGGGAAAACCGCTCGCCCCCGAGGCCCGCACCGAGCTGCGCGCCCTCTGCGGCCAGCTCGCCGCGCTCCAGGCCCGGCAGCGCGACCCGGCCGGAACCACCGCGCCGGACTGAGCCCCGGGACGCGACAGTTTCGTCAAATTCCCCCTTGCCCCCACCCGCAAAACCGTTATCTAGGCGCAACGTCGGGCTATAGCGCAGTCTGGTAGCGCGTCCGTCTGGGGGACGGGAGGTCGTAGGTTCGAATCCTGCTAGCCCGACCATCAACTCCGCCCCCATACTGGCCATCCCGGCCCGCCCCGGAAATTTTCCTTTTCCCCCCGCGCAAGCGCATGTATCCCGATGCGAAACCCCGCGGGAGAACAAGATGACAGGCGTCCTGGCCAGCCAGCAGATCGAGGACATGATCACCCGGGGCGAGATCACCGCCAGCCCGGCGATCCTGCCCGAACAGGTTCAGCCCGCCAGCCTCGACCTGCGGCTGGGCGCCCGCGCATGGCGCGTGCGCGCCTCGTTCCTCGCCGGTCACGGCCGCCCGGTCTGCGAACGTCTGGCCGAGTTCGAGATGCACCAGATCGACCTCACCGGCGGTGCGGTTCTGGAAAAGGGCTGCGTCTATGTCGTGCCGCTGATGGAGGGGCTGGCCCTGCCCCCCGGCATCCAGGCCGTCGCCAACGCCAAGAGCTCGACCGGGCGGCTCGACCTTCTGACCCGCGCGATCACCGATGGCGGCGAGGAATTCGACCGCATCGCGCCGGGCTATCGCGGTCCGCTCTATGCCGAGATCTGCCCGCGCAGCTTTTCCGTGCTCGTCCGCCCCGGCATGCGCCTCAACCAGATCCGCTTTCGCGCCGGGCAGGCCACGCTTTCGGACGTCGAACTCGACGCGCTCCATGCCGAAACCCCGCTCGTTGACGGACCCGCGCTCATTGACGAGGGACTGGGATTCTCCGTCGACCTCAAACCCGCGCATGGCACCCGCGTCGGCTATCGCGCCAAGCCGCATACCGGCGTGATCGACCTCGACCGCATCGGCTATTACGACCCGGCCGAATACTGGGAGGAGTTGCACAGCGCCTCGGGGCAGATCATCCTCGACCCCGGCGCCTTCTATATCCTCGTCAGCCGCGAGGCGGTGCATATCCCGCCCGCCTATGCCGCCGAAATGGCCCCCTTCCTCGCCATGGTGGGCGAATTCCGGGTGCATTACGCGGGCTTCTTCGATCCGGGTTTCGGCCATGCGCAAGAGGGCGGCGCGGGATCGCGCGGGGTGCTCGAAGTGCGCTGCCACGAAGCCCCCTTCGTGCTCGAACACGGGCAGGTGGTGGGGCGTCTGGTCTATGAACGCATGGCGCAAGTGCCACGACAGCTTTACGGCGCCGGCATCGCCTCGAATTACCAGGGCCAGGGCCTCAAGCTCTCCAAGCATTTCCGCGCGCCCGGTTAACACTTTTCGTTAACGAAAAACGACCACCACACCGGCAGCCGGGCAGCAGCCGGGAGTCATACGCATGTCACCCCCCGATTTTTCGCCGAAAAATCGTGTTAACCGGCCGGAACGGTGACGCAGGGTTGGCTTAACCCCGCCGCGCGCTCACATTCGCCCGATGCGGCGGCCCATCTTCATCATCTGCCGCGTCCGGCGGGCCGATTGCTTGCCCTGACGCGCCTTGCGGCGCTCTTCGGGCGACATCTCTTCGCCGGATTTTCCCTTTCCCGCCAGACGGTTGATGCCCGCATTCATGCCGCGTCCCACGGCCTTGCGAACGAACATACGCATCACGAGATTGATGATCTGATTGGCGTTCATGGCGCTCTCCTGCCTTTGTCTCTCGCCCTTCTACAGGGTCAATTTGCCCGCAATATGGCACGGATCGCAGGATTCACCAAATCAAGATGCCGCCACGCTACCCTGCCCTCAATCCTCGAACAGCTCGCTTTGCCCCTCCGATGCCTCTTCCTCGTCCTCATCCTCTCCTTCGCCCGATCGCGGCATCAATGCCGGCGGTGGGCGGCTTTCCAACAGGCCCGCGGCGCGCAGATCCTTCAGCCCCGGAAGGTCGCGCGCGCTTTCCAGACCGAAATGATCGAGAAAGCCCTGCGTCACCACGAATGTCACCGGCCGCCCGGGCGTCATCTTGCGCCGACCAAAGCGAATCCATTCCATTTCAAGCAGTTGATCGACGGTCCCGCGCGACACGCTCACCCCTCGGATCTCCTCGATCTCGGCCCGGGTCACCGGCTGGTGATAGGCGATGATCGCCAATGTCTCGATCGCCGCCCGGCTCAGCTTGCGGGTCTCCACCGTCTCTTTCTGCATCAGGAACCCGAGGTCCGGCGCGGTTCGGATCGCCCAGGCATCGCCAACCCTGACCACCTGCACACCACGCCCCTCATAGCGTTTGCGCAGATGCACCAGCGCCTCGGCCGCGTCCGATCCATAGGGCATTCGCGCGTTCAGTTCCTGCACCGTCACCGGCTCGGCCGTGGCGAAAAGAATGGCCTCGACCATCCGCTCCTGCTCGGCGATAGGGGGCGACTCGAACAGAGTTTCTCGCTCCTTTTTTTGTTCCTTATCAATGTCTTCCGACATTTTCCTAATCCTTCCTGCGAAGCTCGATCGGCGCGAATGTCTCGGCCTGGCGCAGCTCGACGCGACCCTCTTTCACCAGTTCGAGCGAGGCCGCAAAAGTCGAGGCCAGCGACGAACGCCGCCGCGCCGGATCGCCGTCCCAACCCTCTGGGATGTAACTCGAAATATCGGTCCACTGCCCCGCGAACCCGATCAGCCCGCGCATCCGCTCCAGCGCCTGCTCCATCGTCCAGACCGCATCGCGATCCATCGCATAGGGGCGAAACTCGTCGCGGGTGCGTATCCGCGCATAGCCCTGCATCAGGTCGAGAAGCGTGGCGGTGAACCGGACCTTGCGCACCCGCGTCACATCCTCGAGGATGCCCCGGGCAAAGAAATCCCGCCCCAGCCGGTCCCGCGCCATCAGCCGCGCCGCCACGTCGCGCATCGCCTGCAACCGCTCCAGTTGGAACGCCAGATGCACCGCCAGCTCTTCGCCCGACGGGCCCTCTTCGCCGGGGTCGGGCGGCAGCAGCAGGCGCGATTTCAGAAACGCGAGCCACGCAGCCATGACCAGGTAATCCGCCGCCAGTTCCAGCCGCAACGCCTTGGCTTTCTCAACGAAAGCAAGGTATTGCCGGGCGAGTTGCAGGACGCTGATCTTGCGCAGATCGACCTTCTGCGTTCGGCTCAGCATGAGCAGCACGTCAAGCGGCCCCTCGAACCCGTCCACATCCACAATCAGCGCCTCGGCCGCCAGCCGCTCGCTGACCGATTGCCGGTCTTCCTCGAACTCGTCCTCAGCCATCCACAGCGCCCTTCGAAAGCGCCTCAAACTCGGCTTCCAGCGCCGCGATGTAAATCTCGCCCGGGGCCTGCCGCGCCGCCAGCGCCCGCTCGGCGCGGGCCTGCGCGGCCGCGCCCATCCGCCCGGCGCCCTCGGCCACACGGCGCTTTTCCTCCAGCGTGCCGTTGCAATGCAGCACCACGTCACAGCCCGCCGCAATCGCCCGGCGGCTCAGATCGCCCGGATCGCCCGCCAGCGCCTTCATCGCGATGTCGTCGCTCATGATCAGGCCGTCGAACCCGATCTCGTCGCGGATCATCGCCATGACCGGGGCCGAAAGCGTCGCCGGGGCCGCATCCAGCGCCTCGTAAACCACATGCGCGGTCATCCCCAGGGGCATGTCGGAAAGCGCACGAAAAGGCGCGAAATCAAATTCTTGAAGCACATTCTTCATGGCATCCACCCGGGGCAGTTCAAGGTGGCTGTCGCTTTGCGCGCGGCCATGGCCGGGGATATGCTTGACCACCGGCAACACGCCGCCATCGAGATGCGCCTGCGCGACTGCCCGCCCGATCCGCGCGACTGCCTCCGCGCGCTCGCCATAGCACCGGTTGCGCAGAAACGGGTGGGTGTGCGGCGTCGCCACATCCACCAGTGGCGCGCAGTTGCTGTCGATCCCCAGTGACCGCAATTCATGCGCGATGATCCGGTATCGCAGATACATCGCCCGCTCGGTCCCTGCACCGGCCCGTTCCACCTGCTCCAGCGGCGGCACCCATTCGCGCCACCAGGGCGCGCGCAGCCGCTGCACCCGTCCGCCTTCCTGGTCGATGGTGATCAGTGCCTCCCGCCCGACCGCCTCGCGCATCTCGGCACAGAGCACAGCGAGCTGTCCGGGGCTTTCGACATTGCGCGCAAACAGGATGAACCCGAACGGATCCACGTCGCGGAAAAACGCCTTCTCCTCTGCCGTCAGCCGCAGCCCGTCGGCATCGAGGATCGTCGCGCCAAAGCGGCTCACCGTGTCGTCACCGGGATGCAATCGGCGCGCTCGGCCACCAGCGCCGAACAGAACCGCCGCGCATCGTTGAGATCGGCAAACCCTATGGCGCGCAGCCGATAGAAGGTCCGTCCGCCGCTTTGCGCCTTCTGGATAACACGCTGTTTTCCTTCAAGGTAATCGCCGAATCTCTGGTCCAGCCGGTCCCATTCCCGGCGCGCGACCTCGGCGCTTTCATAGGCGCCAAGCTGTGCCAGACGGGTGCCCTTGGCGATGGTGTCGGGATCGACCTCGTCGGGCGCGGCCACGGGCGGGGCGGTCTCGGGCGCTGTCGGTGCGATCTGATCGGGGCGCAGGATCGGACGCAGGGATTGCTTGAGCCCGCCCTCGATCACCGGTTTTTTCACCGGCTCCGGCGGGTCCTCGACCTCGGCCCGCGCCGGAGCGACGGCGGCCACCTGCTGAACCGTTTCCATCTCCGCGCCCGTATCGAGCCGCTCGCTCCCGGCGGCCAACTGGTCGGCCAGCGCCCGGATCGAGGCCATTTCCGGCCCGTCCGCGCCCAACCCGGTTTCGGCCTGGGCCGTCTTTTTCGGCGCATCGTCCGTCGCGTCATCCCGCGCCGGTCGCAAGGCTCCCTGCGCCCGGTCCTCGTCGCTCAGATCCACCGGGGCCGGTGCAAGGATCAGCCGATCCGCCGGGTCTTCGGCCAGGCCAAGCGCCGCGACGCTGTTCACCGCAAGCCCCTGATGCAGCGCCGGGCGTCCACCCGGCTCGTCGGGCTGCACCCGCATCGGCAGGCCCTCGGCCGCGCGCACGATCGGAACCGCGCTCACATCACGCGCCAACATCTTGTAACCCCAGATACTTATCCCGAGGATCAGCGCCAGGGACACCACCGCCCCGGCCCAATTCACCACCGTTCCAAGGGTTCTGACCGCGCCGGCCCTTTCGGGCTCGCCTGTCGCCGTGTGACTGCCCGGATGCGACCCGCGATAGGGGCCGTCCAAAGGAAAATCCGCCATCTTCGCCTCGCTTTCCCCGGGCGATACATTGCCGCCGGGGTTGTCTTGACTGCCTCACCGGCGACGGCGCATCTTGCCTGTCAGCGCATTTCTTCCGCCGGAGTTACCCCCAGAATACCAAGACCTGCGGAAATAACAACGGCCACGGACCGCGCTAGGGCCATTTTCGACTGGCTTGTGGCCGGATCACCCTCCTGGAGAAAGCGCAAGCCGGGCTCATCATTGCCCCTGTTCCACAGGCTGTGAAACTCGCTGGCCAGTTCATAGAGGTAAAAGGCGACGCGATGCGGCTCGTTCGCGCGGCCCGCCGTATCCACCAGGCGGGGCCACTCGGCGAGTTTGCGGATCACCGTCATCTCGGCGTCATGCCCCAGCCTGCCCAGATCGGCCGCGCCGAGCGTCGCGTCCCCGCACTCGATTCCCGCCTCGGCGGCCTTGCGCAACACCGAACACACCCGCGCATGGGCGTATTGCACATAGAAAACCGGGTTGTCCTTGGATTGCTCCATCACACGCGCGAAATCGAAATCGAGCGGCGCGTCGTTCTTGCGCGTGAGCATGTGAAAGCGGGTCACATCCGCACCCACCTGATCGACCACGTCGCGCAGGGTCACGAAATTGCCCGCCCGCTTGGACATCTTGAACGGCTCGCCATTCTTCCACAGCTTGACCAGTTGCGTGAGCTTGACATCGAGCGACACCTTGCCATCCGAAAGCGCGGAAACGGCGGCCTTCATGCGCTTGACATAGCCGCCATGGTCCGCCCCGAATACATCAATAAGCGCGTCGAAGCCCCTGGAAATCTTGTCATAATGATAGGCGATATCGGGGGCGAAATAGGTCCAGCCCCCGTCCGATTTCATGATCGGGCGATCCACGTCGTCGCCATGCGCCGTCGAGCGGAACAGCGTTTGTTCGCGCGGCTCCCAATCCTCGGGCATCTTGCCCTTGGGCGGTTCGAGCGTGCCGCGATAGATCAGTCCCTTGTCGCGCAGGCTCTCGATCGCCGCCTCGATCCGGCCCGTGCCATAAAGCGATTTCTCGCTATAGAACACGTCCATCTCGACGCCCAGAGCCTTGAGGTCCGTGCGGATCAGGTCCATCATCGCATCGGTGGCAAAATCGCGCAGGTCTTCAAGCCAGTCCTCCTCGCCCTTGTCGAGCAGGCTCTCGCCATATTTCTCTTTGAGTGCCGCACCCACCGGCACGAGGTAATCGCCCGGATAAAGCCCCTCCGCGATCTCGGGTTCAAGCCCGCACGCCTCGCGATAGCGTTCAAAGACCGACCGGGCCAGCGTGTCGACCTGCGCGCCGCCATCGTTGATGTAATATTCGCGGGTCACGTCATAGCCCACGAAATCCAGCAGCGAGGCCAGCGCATCGCCAAAGACCGCGCCCCGCGTGTGGCCCACATGCAAGGGGCCGGTGGGATTGGCGCTCACGTATTCCACGTTGACCCGCTTGCCCGCGCCAAGGGTGGAGCGGCCGAAATCCGCCCCCTCGGCCAGCACCGCGCGCACCACCCCTTGCCACAGGCCCGCATCGAGCCGAAGGTTCAGGAACCCCGGCCCGGCCACCTCGGCGCTGGTGATCCGCGCATCCGCCGCCAGCCGCGTCGCCAGCGCCTCGGCGATGTCGCGCGGTTTCAACCCGGCGGGCTTGGCCAGAACCATCGCCGCGTTGGTGGCCATGTCGCCATGCGCCGGATCGCGCGGTGGCTCGACCGCGACATTGGCGAAATCAAGGCCTTCGGGCAATTCGCCCGCGCCCTGCATTGCGGCCAGCGTGTCGATGACGAGGTCGCGGATATCCGAAAAGAGGTTCATTATACGGTCCTGGCTGGTTAGAGGTCAGCATTTACCATACACTGCCCACGCTGCAACCCGCCCATGCGCCTTGCCCTGCGCTTTGCCTCTGGCCTTTTGCGCCGCCCCGGGTTAGGCGCCAGCGACGCATTCAGGAAGGCTGACTTATGGACCTGCGAAATATCGCAATCATCGCCCATGTGGACCATGGGAAAACCACGCTCGTCGACGAGTTGTTGAAGCAATCCGGCTCGTTCCGCGAGAACCAAGCCGTGGCCGAGCGGGCGATGGACAGCAACGATATCGAACGTGAACGCGGCATCACCATCCTCGCCAAGGCCACCTCTGTCGAGTGGAAGGGCACCCGCATCAACATCGTCGACACCCCCGGCCACGCCGATTTCGGCGGCGAGGTCGAGCGCATCCTGAGCATGGTCGACGGGGTCGTGCTGCTGGTCGATGCCGCCGAAGGCCCGATGCCGCAGACCAAGTTCGTCACCTCCAAGGCGCTGGCCCTCGGGCTGCGACCCATCGTGGTACTCAACAAGGTCGACAAGCCCGCCGCCGAGTCCGACCGCGCGCTGAACGAGGTGTTCGACCTGTTCGCCAATCTCGGGGCGAACGACGATCAACTCGACTTCCCTCATCTCTATGCCTCGGGCATCAACGGCTGGGCCGACGCCGAACTTGACGGCCCTCGCAAAGACTTGCACGCGCTCTTCAACCTGATCGTCAACCATGTCCCCGCGCCAAAGCAGCAGAAACACGCGGACGAGGATTTCCGCATGCTCGCCACCACGCTGGGCAGCGATCCGTTCGTCGGGCGCATCCTCACCGGGCGCGTCGAATCCGGCCGCCTCAGGGTCGGTCAGACGGTGCAGGCACTGTCGCGCATCGGCCAGAAGATCGAACAGTTCCGGGTCACCAAGATCCAGGCATTCCGTGGTCTCAACCTGCGAGACATCGACGAAGCGGTTGCCGGCGACATCGTCAGCATATCCGGCATGCAGAAGGCCACGGTGGCCGATACGATCTGCGCGCTGGCCGTGGACACGCCGATTGATGCACAACCCATCGACCCGCCGACGATCTCGGTCACCTTCGGTATCAATGACAGCCCGCTGGCCGGGCGGGATGGCAAGAAGGTGCAAAGCCGCGTCATTCGCGAGCGCCTGATGAAGGAAGCCGAATCGAATGTCGCGATCCGGGTTTCCGACACGCCGGGCGGCGAAGCCTTCGACGTGGCGGGACGGGGCGAATTGCAGATGGGCGTGTTGATCGAGAACATGCGGCGCGAAGGCTTCGAGCTTTCGATCTCGCGTCCCAAGGTGATCATGCGCGAGGGCGACGACGGTGAGCGGCTCGAGCCGGTCGAAGAGGTCACGATCGATGTCGATGACGACTATACCGGCGCCGTGATCGAAAAGATCACCGGCCCGCGCAAGGGCGAGTTGATCGAGATGAAGCCGGCAGGCGCCGGCAAGACCCGCATCATCGCGCATGTGCCCTCTCGCGGGCTGATCGGCTATCACGGCGAGTTTCTCACCGATACGCGCGGCACCGGTGTGCTCAACCGCGTCTTTCACGGCTGGATCCCGCACAAGGGGCCGATCCCGGGCCGCCGCGCGGGCGTTCTCATCTCGATGGAAAACGGCGAGGCGGTGGCCTATGCACTGTGGAACCTCGAAGATCGGGGGCGGATGTTCGTCAACCCGCAGGACAAGATCTACCAGGGCATGATCATCGGCGAGCATAGCCGCGAAAACGATCTCGAGGTGAACCCGCTCAAGGGCAAGAAGCTCACCAACGTGCGGGCAAGCGGCACCGACGAGGCGGTGCGCCTGACGCCGCCCACGATCCTCTCGCTCGAACAGGCGATCGCCTATATCAACGACGACGAACTGGTCGAGGTGACCCCCAAGGCGATCCGGTTGCGCAAGCGCCACCTTGATGCGCATGACCGCAAGCGGATGGCGAAAACCAGCTGAAGCCACGTCTGCGACATAAAGAATCCCTCGCAACCTGTTGCGGGGGCTTCTTTTTGGATCAATGGTGCCGGCAGGGCCCCACGTCCCTTAATCCGAGGTCTCCACCACCAACAGCTCACGCTCGGACGCGCCGCGCGCGTGGCTGAGCGCCTCCTGATATTCGGGGCTGTGATAGCAATCGACCGCCGCCTCGACGCTCGGGAACCGTGCCACCACGTTGCGCGGGCGCTCGCGGCCCTCAAGCTGCACGAACCGCCCGCCGCGGGCGATGAACTCACCCCCGTGCCTGGCAATCGCCGGGCCGGCAAGCTCGGCATATTTGCCATAGGCTTCGGCATCGGTCACGGTCACATGTGCAATCCAGAGTGCACCCATCTCAACCTCCTATCACGGCTTGCGCCGCCTTGATCGCGGCATCGGCGTTGCCGGCATCCGGGCCACCACCCTGCGCCATGTCGGGGCGGCCACCGCCGCCCTTGCCGCCCAGTTCGACCACCGCCGCACGCACAAGATCGACCGCCGAGAGCGTCCCGGTCAAGTCTGCCGTCACCCCTGCCGCCACCGCAGCCTTGCCGCCGGTTTCGGCGATGAGCAGAACTGCACCGCTCTCCAGCCGCGCCTTGTGCTCGTCGATGAGCGCGGGCAGATCCCTGCCGCTCACACCCGAGAGAACCTGCGCCAGGAACCGCACACCGTTGATCTCATGCGGCTCGGGGCCCCCGCCCTGCCCCGCACCGCCGGCCATGGCCAGTTCGCGGCGCAGTTGCGCAACCTCGTTCTGCAATGCCCGGCGCTCATCCATCAACGTCCTGATCCGGGTTGCGATCTCGCCCGGCTGCGCCTTCACGGTGCCCGAGATTTCGCTGATAAGGGCCGCCTGCCGCTCGAGATGCTTGAACGCCGCCGCCCCGGTCAGCGCCTCGATCCGCCGCACACCCGCACTCGACGCCGCGTCGCCCACGATCACGCAAAGCCCTATGTCCCCGGTCCGCGTCACATGCGTGCCACCGCACAACTCGATCGACCAGGTCTCGCCATCCGTGCCCTTGCCGGTCGGCGCGCGACCCATCGACACCACGCGCACCTCGTCGCCGTATTTCTCGCCAAAGAGCGCCTGCGCTCCGATCGCGCGCGCCTCGTCGGGCGTCATGATCCGGGTGGTGACCGGACTGTTCTGGCGGATGAAGGCGTTCACCTCTTCGCCAACCGCGCACAATTCATCGTCGCTCAGCGGCTTGGCATGGTTGAAGTCGAACCGCAGCCGGTCCTCATCATTCAGCGAGCCGCGCTGCGCGACATGATCGCCGAGGTGAACGCGCAACGCCTCATGCAAGAGATGCGTCGCCGAATGGTTGGCCCGCACCTTGCCGCGCCGCCTGTGATCCACTTCGAGCGAGACGGTATCGCCCCGCCCGAGCGCCCCGCGCTCCACCCGAAGCTTGTGCGCGAAAAGCCGTCCGTCGGCATGTCTCTGCACGTCGGTCACGTGACTGACGTCATCAAGATCGGCAAGCCGGCGGATATAGCCGTGATCGGCAACCTGGCCGCCCGCCTCGCCGTAAAACGGGGTCTGGTTGAGAACCGCCCACCCCTCTTGCCCCGCGTCAAGCCGCTCGACCTCGGCTCCGTCGCTGATCAGCGCCACAACCTGGCCCTCGGCGATCTCGGTGTCGTATCCAAGGAAATCCGTGGCCCCGTGTCGATCCGCCAGATCGAACCACACCGTGGCATCCGCCGCCTCGCCCGACCCGGACCAGGCCGCGCGCGCCTTGGCCTTTTGTTCAGCCATGGCCGATTCAAAACCCTCGGTATCGACCGCCCGGCCTTTCTCGCGCAACGCATCCTGCGTCAGATCGAGCGGGAAACCATAGGTATCGTAAAGCTTGAACGCCGATTTTCCCGGCAAAGGCGCGTCCGAATCCAACATTTCAAGCTCCTCATCGAGAAGCCGCAAGCCCCGGTCCAGCGTCTGCTTGAACCGCTTTTCTTCAAGCTCCAGCGTTTCCTCGATCAGGGCCTGCGCCCGGCCAAGCTCGGGATAGGCCGCGCCCATCTGGTGCACCAGGGCCGGCACAAGCCGGTGCATCACCGGGTCTTTCGATCCCAGCAGATGGGCATGGCGCATCGCGCGGCGCATGATCCGGCGCAGCACATACCCGCGCCCGTCATTCGACGGCATCACGCCATCGGCAATCAGGAACGAGGTCGAGCGCAGATGATCCGCGATCACCCGGTGATGGGTCTTGCCCGGTCCGTCCGGATCGCTCGACGTGGCATGCGCGCTGGCCTCGATCAGCGCGCGAATGAGGTCCGTCGCGTAATTGTCGTTCGTCCCCTGCAACAGAGCCGCGACCCGCTCGATGCCCATCCCCGTGTCGATCGACTGCATGTCGAGCGCCTTCATCGAGCCGTCCTCGAACTGTTCGTTCTGCATGAAAACGAGGTTCCAGATCTCGACGAACCGGTCGCCATCCTCTTCCGGCGTGCCCGGCGGACCGCCCCAGTATTGCTCGCCATGGTCAAAGAATATCTCGGTGCAGGGGCCGCAGGGGCCGGTCGGCCCCATCATCCAGAAATTGTCACTGGTCGGAATGCGGATGATCCGTTCATCCGGCAGGCCCGCGACCTTCTTCCACAGATCAGCCGCCTCGTCATCGGAATGATAGACGGTCACAAGCAACCGTTCGGCCGGGATATCGAGCTCTTTGGTCACCAACTCCCAGGCAAAAGGAATGGCTTCGGCCTTGAAATAATCACCAAAGCTGAAATTCCCCATCATCTCGAAAAACGTATGATGCCGCGCCGTATAGCCCACATTGTCAAGGTCGTTGTGCTTGCCACCCGCGCGCACGCATTTCTGGGCCGAGGTGGCTCGCTTGTAGTCGCGCGTCTCGATTCCGGTGAACAGGTTCTTGAATTGCACCATCCCCGAATTGACGAACATCAAGGTCGGGTCATTGCGCGGAACGAGCGGACTTGACGGGACGATCTCGTGCCCGTTTCTGGCGAAAAAGTTCAAGAAGGTCGAACGGATATCGTTCAGATTGGTCATCGGGCATGGCCTCTGGACATGGGATTTTGGTTCTGAGCGGTTTATCCCCAAGAGTCTGACCTGTCCACCGCCCTTCGTCGCCCTGAACCGCCGCGCGATGCCCCTCACAAAGACGAGGGCCGCCCGCTCAACGGACGGCCCCGAATCTTTCAGGACAGACGGCTCTCAGCCGTCGATAACAGCGTCGTCCTGCGCAGAGCCTTCGGGAAGATCGAAATCGAGCCCATGAGCGGCGCGGATCTTGTCCTCGACATCGAGGGCGATCTTGGGATGGTCCTTGAGATACTGGCGTGCGTTCTCACGCCCCTGACCGATACGCTCGTCACCATAGGAATACCACGAGCCGGATTTCTGCACGATGCCCGCCACAACCCCCAGGTCCAGAAGCTCGCCGGTTTTCGAAATCCCCTCGCCGAACAGAATATCGAATTCCACCTGCTTGAACGGTGGCGCCACCTTGTTCTTGACCACCTTCACACGGGTCTGGTTGCCGATCACCTCTTCACGGTCCTTGACCGAGCCGATGCGCCGGATGTCGAGACGCACAGACGAATAGAACTTGAGCGCATTGCCGCCAGAGGTCGTTTCAGGGCTGCCGAACATCACGCCGATCTTCATCCGGATCTGGTTGATGAAGATTACCATGCAGTTCGATCGCGACATCGAGCCGGTCAGCTTGCGCATCGCCTGGCTCATCAGCCGGGCCTGCACGCCGACGCTCGAGTCGCCCATTTCGCCTTCAAGCTCGCTCTTCGGGGTCAGGGCCGCGACCGAATCGACCACCACCAGGCTCACCGCGCCCGACCGCACCAGCGTGTCGGTGATCTCGAGCGCCTGCTCGCCGGTGTCCGGTTGCGAGATCAGCAACTCTTCGAGATCGATACCGAGCTTTCTGGCATATTGCGGATCGAGCGCATGTTCTGCATCGACAAAGGCACAGACCCCGCCCTTCTTCTGTTCCTCGGCCACGCAATGCAGCGTCAGCGTGGTCTTGCCCGAGCTTTCGGGGCCATAAATCTCGACGATCCGCCCCTTGGGCAGGCCACCGATGCCCAATGCGATATCGAGCCCGATCGAACCGGTCGAAGTCGCCTCGATCTGTTGCACCGGGCAGCCCGCGCCCAGTTTCATGATCGAGCCTTTCCCGAATTGCCGTTCGATTTGCGCCAGCGCGCTGTCGAGCGCCTTTTGCTTGTTCGCGTCGCGTTTTTTGTCCATCTGGAAAAGTTCTGCCGTTGCCATTGATTTGGGTCCTTATTTCACAGCCGCCTCCAAGCGGCAATCGCTGCTACTGATGTTCGCCTCTTGTTCTTTGTGGGACCAAAAAGAGAACATTTCAACTAGAATTTTCATGAACCCACTTTTTCGCCAAAAGGTTAAAGGATAGTTTACGCAGGACAGAAAGCTGCATTCGCCACAGCGGGGCCCCGACATGCTCATTTTTTCCAAGGCCAGACTAGTGTTTCTGTCGGTCCCCAAGACCGGCACGACCGCTATCGAGCAGGCGCTGGCCCCGCATGCGGCCATTGCCGTGGTCGATCCACCCGAACTCAAACACGCGCCGGTCTATCGCTACAACCGATTCTTCCGCCCGATGGTCGAGAAGTTCATAGGCCCGGATGTCGAAACCATCGCCGTGATGCGCGAGCCGGTCAGTTGGTTGAGCAGTTGGTATCGCTACCGTCAGCGCCCCTTTCTCGCCGGAACGCCGCAATCCACCGCTGATATGAGCTTTGCCGAATTCATCGAGGGTTATCTCGGTGACCCGCGCCCAGTTTTCGCCAATGTCGGATCGCAGGCCAAGTTCCTCGAACCGCGCCCCAATGGCACATCCGTCGACCGGATTTTCCGCTATGAGGCGCTCGACGATTGCGTTGCCTATCTCGAGGATCGCCTGAAGGTCGAGATCGTGCTGCCACGCGCCAATGTCTCGCCCGAGGCCGACCTGTCGCTGCCGGGCCCGCTGCGCGCCCGGCTGGCCGAAACCTGTGCCGAGGATTTCGCCCTGTGGAACGGTCTTGGCTGAGACAGTTGACTGAGACTGGCGGTGCGACTTCGGCCATTCAGCGCAGCAGATGGCACGACCTGACCGGAAAATGCCGCTCCCGGAAAAGATAATGCCGCTCCACATCTTTTCCCCGACGGCAAAGCGCCTATTGTCGGGCCCAATGGCAAAAGAGGCAGCCCCATGAGCAACGACCCCCTCGTCATCTTCACCCCCTCGGGCAAACGCGGCCGTTTTCCGGCGGGCACGCCAGTGCTCACCGCCGCGCGGCAACTGGGCGTTGATCTCGATTCGGTCTGTGGCGGGCGCGGCATCTGCTCGAAATGCCAGGTCACGCCATCCTATGGCGAGTTTTCCAAGCACGGGGTCACGGTCGCGCCCGACGCCCTGTCCGAGTGGAACGCGGTCGAAGAGCGCTACGACCAGAAGCGCGGGCTGGCCCAGGGACGTCGGCTCGGCTGTCAGGCCACGATCCAGCACGACGTGGTGATCGACGTGCCCGCCGAATCCCAGGTTCACAAACAGGTCGTGCGCAAACGTGCCGAAGCGCGAGACATCGTGATGAACCCCGCCGTGAGGCTCTATTATGTCGAGGTCGAGGAGCCCGATATGCATGCGCCATCGGGCGATCTCGAACGCCTGATTGCTGCGCTCGAAAACCAGTGGGATATCAGAGATATAGAGACCGATCTTCACATCCTGCCACAACTTCAACCGATCCTGCGCAAGGGCGGCTGGGGCGTGACTGTGGCGCTGCACCGGGGCATGGGCGCGCCTCGCATCATGCATCTGTGGTCCGGGCTTTACGAGGGCGCGCTCTACGGGCTCGCCGTCGATCTCGGCTCGACCACCATCGCCGCCCACCTGTGCGACCTGCGCTCGGGCGAGGTGGTGGCCTCGTCGGGGGTGATGAACCCGCAGATCCGCTTTGGCGAGGATCTGATGAGCCGGGTCTCCTACTCGATGATGAACCCCGGCGGCGCGGCCGAGATGACACGCGCGGTGCGCGAGGGCATGAACACGCTGTTCGAGCAGGTCGCGACCGAGGCCGGGATCGACCGCAGCCTGATCATGGATTCGGTCTTCGTGATGAACCCGGTCATGCATCACCTCTTTCTCGGGATCGACGCCTATGAACTGGGTCAGGCGCCCTTCGCGCTGGCCACGTCGAATGCGCTCCACCTGCGCGCCGCCGATCTCGACCTGAAGCTCCACCCCGCCGCCCGAACCTATATCCTGCCCTGCATCGCCGGCCATGTCGGGGCCGATGCCGCCGCCGTCACCCTCTCCGAAGCGCCCGACAAGTCCGAGGATCTGGTGCTGGTCGTCGACGTCGGCACCAATGCCGAGATCCAGCTTGGTAACAAGCACCGGCTTCTCGCCTGTTCCTCGCCCACCGGCCCCGCCTTTGAGGGTGCGCAGATCAGCGCCGGACAACGCGCCGCCCCTGGCGCGATCGAGCGGGTGGAGATCGACCCCGCCACCAAAGAACCCCGTTTTCGCGTGATCGGCTGCGATCTCTGGTCCGACGATCCGGGTTTTGCGCAAGCCATCGCCGCCACCGGAATCACCGGCATCTGCGGCTCGGGCATCATCGAGGCCATCGCCGAAATGCGCATGGCCGGGATCGTCGATGCCTCCGGCCTGATCGGCTCGGCGGAACAGGTCGGCACGCCGCGCTGCATCGCCGACGGGCGCACCCATTCCTACGTGCTCTGGCACGGCAGCGATGACAGCCCCCGGATCACCGTCACCAACCCCGATATCCGCGCCATCCAGATGGCCAAGGCCGCGCTCTATTCCGGCGCGCGGCTGCTGATGGACAAGCTTGGCGTCGATACCGTGGATCGGGTCGTTCTGGCCGGGGCCTTCGGGGCGCATATCTCGCCCAAACACGCGATGGTTCTGGGCATGATCCCCGATTGCGTGCTCGACAAGGTGACATCGGCGGGCAACGCCGCGGGCACCGGCGCGCGCATCGCGCTCGTGAACAGCGACACCCGCGCCGAGATCGAGGAAACGGTGCGTCGGATCGAGAAAATCGAAACCGCAATCGAGCCCCGCTTTCAGGAGCATTTCGTGAACGCCTCGGCCCTGCCGAATTCGTCCGAACCCTTCCCGATTCTCAATTCGATCGTTCCCCTGCCCGATGTCAGCTTCAACACCGGCGGCGAAGACGGCGGCGGGCGCCGGCGACGGCGGCGCGGTTGACCCGTCCCGCCCGAAAGGTCTCACATTGCCCCGACCTCGATTGCAGCGCATCATGTCGTTGTTCCAAACTCATCCGAAAGGCAGACCCATGAACATCCACCGCGCAGGCTCGCGCCCCTCGGAACGCCCAAATCCGGACTATTTCACCGGCACCGTGCGCTTCGATCCCGTGATCTCGGCTGCCCCGCCGGCGCGCGTGGCCGCCCTCACGGTCACGTTCGAGCCGGGGGCGCGCACCGCGTGGCACACGCACCCCTTTGGCCAGACCCTGATCGTCACCGCCGGCAAGGGCCGGATCGGCACCCGCAAGGGCGAGGTCCGCGAGGTCTTCCCAGGTGATGTCATCTGGTTCGATCCGGGCGAAGAGCACTGGCACGGCGCCGCCCCCGATTGCGCGATGACACATATCGCGATCCAGGAAAAGGACGGCGAGCGCACTGCCGACTGGCTCGAAAAGGTCACCGACGCCGATTACGGCACCGATCCCGCATGAGGCGCCCCGGCCGATAAGCAGACCGGTCAGGTGTTCGAACTCCAGAAACAGCGGTCGAAATCGACATAGCGGATCATGTCCTCGGTCTGCCCCGCCGGCACCAGGCGCGAGCATCCTTCCAGCGCATCGGGCGATTCGAAGACCGAAACCATGCCGGTCTGGCCCGGCGGCACCCCGTCGGCGCAAATCCGCGCTCCGGGGTCCAGATAGCCATGCTGGCGCCCGGCACCCTCGGCTTCGACCGCAAAGAAATGGCGCTCCGCACTGGCGTTGCGCACACACACCCGGTCGGCGGCGGTCTCGATGGCATCCTGCGGCTCGGGCGCATCCGCATCATGGGCCGTCTCCGCGTCCGGGCTGAACCCGGCCAGATAGGCGATCACGTCGCGGCGATCCTCCTCGGCGCGCAGCTTGAACGTCATTTTCGCGCGGGCGCGCGAATCGTCAAGATAGTCGCGCAGGAACCCGGTCGGATCGGCGATGTAGTCGAATATCGCCTCCTCGTCCCAGACCAGCCCGGCCTCGGCGGCGGCCTGCATGGACTTGCCGTAGCGAAACCCCTCGGCGCTGCCCGCCGGGCGGCCCACGACCCCGGTCAGGATCGGCCCCATGCGGTTTTTCGCGTCCTCTCCCACCTGATGGCAGGCCGCGCATTTACGAAACACCTGCTCTCCCTTTTCGGCGTCCTGCGCCATGCCGGGCCTCGCCACCAGCCCAAGACCCAACCCGATAACAATTGCCATGCGCATCATCACGCCCTCCGTTGGCCCCAGCATCGTGACCGCACCCCACCCGCGTCAAACCCCGCCCGCGACACATCTGCGCACATTCCGGTGATCAAGGTTTGACCCTGCGTGATCGCCTGCCGGGTTAGGGTGAGTTGGAAAAGCCATTCCGAAAACACAAAAGGGAGAGCCATTCATGAAACGCAAATTCACCGCAATCCTCGCCGCTACAGCCCTCGCAGGGGGCGCCGTTCTGGCACAGGACATGCCCTTCGGCACCGACACCGACGCCGATTACGCGGCGCAGCTCTGGTCCCAGATGGAAGATATCCAGATGGTCGGGGACGGCATGGTGCGCTCGTTTCCCTACGAAGGGATCGCACCGCATGGCATGATGCTCGAGACCTTCTACACCACCGCCACGGTGGGCGGCCATACCGGCGATCTGATCGTCAAGCGCAACTATGGCCCCGAGGGTGTCGGCGTGAACGAGGTCCTCGCCGACCCCGACAAGCACCTGGGCGCTGTCACCGTCATGTTCCGCCGCGAGGCCGGGTATGATTCCGACAATGCCGACTGGTTCTGGGCCAAATACCTGCCCGACGGATCGCTCGACAAGAACCCCAAGGGCATGCGCCTTGCCGGTCGCGTGGCCAAGGGGATGGATGCGGGCTGCATCGCCTGTCACTCGGGCGCCGAGGATTATGTCTTCACGTCGGATCACCTCGGCGGCAATTGATCCCGGGCCGCGCAGCCCCGGCGCGCCAAAGCCCCGTGACCCGGTGGGCATGAACAACGACCGCCCATGGCGAACCGCCCGCCGCTCGACGCGGCGGGCAGCAACTTGGCGCCTTTTCGGGGCTGTCGCGCTCCGCCCGCCCCGGAATGGGGGTTTTCCCCACAGCTCATCCATGCAATAGGGAAGCGCCAAACGATCCCGAGCCATGGAGGGCCCAGATGGAGATTCGTGAGGCGCTGACTTTCGATGACGTATTGCTTGTTCCGGCGGCATCGAGCGTGTTGCCCAGCACAGCCGACACGCGCACTCATGTGACGAAATCCATCCCGCTCAACATCCCGCTGCTAAGCTCGGCCATGGACACCGTGACCGAGTCGCGCATGGCGATCGCCATGGCGCAGGCAGGTGGCATGGGGGTCATCCACAAGAACCTCGACATCGAGGAACAGTCGCGCGAAGTGCGCCGGGTCAAGCGGTTCGAGAGCGGGATCGTCTACAACCCGGTCACGCTGCGCGCCAATCAGACCATCGCCGATGCCAAGGCGTTGGTGGAGCGATACAATTTCACCGGCTTCCCGGTGGTGGACGAGCGCGGCCACATCGTGGGCATCGTGACCAACCGCGACATGCGCTTTGCCACCTCGGACGATACGCCCGTGAAACTGGTCATGACGACCGACGACCTGGCGATGCTGGCCGAGCCGGCCGATCTCGACGAGGCGAAATCGCTGATGCGGGCGCGGCGGATCGAGAAGCTTCTGGTGCATGACGGCAAGGGCAAGCTGACCGGCCTTCTGACACTCAAGGACACCGAACAGGCAGTGTTGAACCCGACGGCCTGCAAGGATCACCTGGGGCGGCTCAGGGTGGCGGCCGCGACCGGTGTGGGCGATGCCGGGCTGGAACGGACCGCGGCGCTGATCGATGCGGGCTGCGACATCATCGTGGTGGACACCGCGCATGGTCATTCCTTGGGCGTGCTGGAGGCGGTGAAGCGGGCCAAGAGCCTGTCGAACGAGGTGCAGATCATCGCCGGCAACGTCGCCACCGGCGAGGCCACGCGCGCCCTGATCGACGCGGGCGCCGATGCGATCAAGGTCGGAATCGGGCCCGGATCGATCTGCACCACGCGGGTCGTGGCGGGCGTCGGCGTGCCGCAGCTGACCGCGATCATGGATTGCGTCGACGCCGCGGGCGATGTGCCGGTGATCGCCGATGGCGGGATCAAGTTCTCGGGTGACTTCGCCAAGGCGATTGCGGCGGGGGCGTCCTGTGCGATGGTGGGCTCCATGATCGCGGGCACCGACGAGAGCCCCGGCGAGGTCATCCTCTACCAGGGGCGCAGCTTCAAGACCTATCGCGGCATGGGCAGCCTCGGTGCGATGGCGCGCGGCAGTGCCGACCGCTATTTCCAGAAGGACGCGGCCAGCGACAAGCTCGTGCCCGAAGGAATCGAGGGGCAGGTGCCTTACAAGGGGTCGGCCGGCGTCGTGATTCATCAACTCGTGGGCGGGTTGCGCGCCGCGATGGGCTATACCGGCTGTGCCTCGGTCGAGGCGATGCGCGGGAATTGCCAATTCGTCAGGATCAGCGGTGCCGGGCTCAAGGAATCGCATGTCCATGACGTGCAGATCACCCGCGAAAGCTCGAACTACCGGATGGGCTGATGCGGCCTGATGCGCGGGTGCAGGCGGCGGTCGAGTGCCTTGAGCGCATTCAGTCCGGTGAAGCCGCGGAGAAGGCGCTGACCTCATGGGCGCGCGGCGCGCGCTATGCCGGATCGAAGGACCGCGCGGCGGTGCGTGACCGCGTCTATGATGTATTGCGGCAAAAGCGGCTTTGCGCCCATCTTGGCGGCGGCGAAACCGGTCGGGCGCTGATGATCGGGTTTACCCGGGCACAAGGCGAGACGCCGGAGACGGTCTTTACCGGTGAGCGCCATGCGCCAGCGGTGCTGAGCGAAGCGGAGCGGGTCGAACCGTTGCCGCCGCCTGAAACCGGGTTTGCGGAACTTCCCGAATGGCTCTTGCCGCGACTCGAAGCACGCTATGGCCCGGCGCTGGCCCCTCAGCTTGCGGCGCTGCGCCAGCGCGCGCCGGTGTTTCTGCGGGTGAACGGGCGCAAGGCGACGCGGAGCGCCGCAATCGAGCAATTGGCCGAAGATGGAATTCTGGCCCGCCCCTGCCCGTCCGCCGCGATGGCACTTTGCGTCGAGGCGGGAGCGCGTGGGATTGCCCGCTCGCGCGCGTTCGAGGCCGGGGCGGTCGAGTTGCAAGACCTTTCCAGCCAATCCGCTATGGAGAGCATTCCGCTTCGCAACGGCATGAAAATCCTTGATTTTTGCGCCGGGGGCGGAGGCAAGACACTGGCGCTGGCCGGTCGGATCGAAGCGGACTTCTTTGCCCATGACATTGACGCCGCGCGCATGCGCGACCTGCCGCAGCGCGCGCAACGCGCCGGGGTCGACGTGCAGTGTCTTGAAGCGTCCGATCTGGCCCGATGCGGGCCTTACGAGCTGGTTCTTTGCGATGTGCCCTGTTCGGGATCGGGGACATGGCGTCGCGATCCGGATGCGAAATGGCGGTTCACGCCCGACCGGCTGGACGCGCTGACCAGAACGCAGGGCCGGATTCTCGACGCCGCCGCAGCCATGGTCGCCCCGAACGGCATGCTGGCTTATGCGACCTGTTCGCTCTTGCCCGACGAGAACGAGGCCCAGATCTCGCACTTTTGCGCAGGCAACCCGGGTTGGCATGTCGCCTTCTCGCATCAGTATGCGCTGAGCGAACTGGGCGACGGCTTCTTCGTTGCACACCTTTTACGTGATGTGGATAAATAAGGCGCAACCAAGGCGATTTTTTCCAGACAAGCTTAACGCTCGCTTAAGGTTTGGGCGTGCATGATCGCCGCCAGACAGAACCGTCTTGAGGGGCCCCATTTGCCACATTCCGATTCAAGGCATGGCAAATTTTCGCGCGCAGTCGAAAGGCTGATGCCGCGCCTTGGACTGCTGGCGATATTGGCCGCACTGTGCCTGGGTGGCGCGCTCATGCTGGGCGGGGGCGGTCTGTCCTTCGTGCTCGGCGCGACGGGTGGCACTCTGTTGGTGCTGGCCGGCCTTGTCTATGCGATGGCATGGCGGTTTCGCCGCCAGAACCGTCAATCGCAACAGGCGGTGGCGCAATTCGTGCAGCATGACGCGACGCCCTGCCTCGTATGCGACGCCGAAGGCCAGATCTCGCATGTCAATGCGGCGGCCGAGAAACGCTTTGAACATGGGGCGCAGACGCTCGCCAAGGCGCTCGAAGATGTCTTTGCAAACCCCTCGGCGGTCATCTTTCGCCTGACGAAACGAGCGGAAACAGCAGGGGCCGCGCATGAAGACGTGGTGACACGGCGCGGCCACGTGCGCCTCGCCACGCACCGGGTCGGCGGCAACGGGTTCCTTTGGCGCATCGAGGAAATGACCGAGAAGGGCCAGACCCGCACCGGTGAAAGCAGCGCCCTCCCGACCCTGACGGTTGGCCGCAACAACGCGGTGCTGTTCATGAACGCGGCGGCGCGGCGACTGATCGGCGAGCGAGTGAAATCCCTTGACCGGTTGTTCACGACCCTTCCCGTCCGCCCCGGCGAAGTGCAGACAATCAGCACGAAAGAAGGGAGCCGACAGGTCGTCCTGGCCGAAATCCGCGGCGCCGGCGGCCGCGCGGAACTCTATCTTGTGCCCGCACCCGAATCGAGCGCACCTTTCCGGGAAGCGAGCCATCCGGATCAGGACAGCGCCCGCCATATGGAAGCCCTTCCAGTGCCGTTAATGAAACTGGCCGTGGATGGGACCGTTCTCTCTCTGAATGAACAGGCACGCGATCTGCTCGGGATCGCGTCTTGCGAAGGCAAGCATCTGTCGGCCCTGCTTGAAGGTCTCGGTCGGTCGATCAACAGCTGGCTGACCGAGGTCGCGGAAGGGCGCGAGGTGACAAACAATGAATTCCTGCGCGTCGCGCGGCGAGACCGGGAAACCTTCGTGCAAGTGCTGCTCAAACGCTCCTACGCATCCGGTGAGACCAGTCTCATTGCCGTCCTGAACGATGCGACCGAGCTCAAGACGCTGGAGGCCAAGTTCCTTCAGAGCCAGAAGATGCAGGCGATCGGCCAGCTTGCAGGAGGTGTCGCGCACGATTTCAACAATCTTCTCACAGCGATTTCCGGCCATTGCGATCTCTTGCTGCTGCGCCATGACCAGAGCGATCCGGATTACAACGATCTGGTTCAGATCAACCAGAACGCCAATCGCGCCGCGGCGCTTATCAGGCAACTCCTCGCCTTCTCGCGCAAGCAGACACTGCAACCCAAGCTGCTCGATCTGCGCGAAACGCTCTCGGACCTGACCCACCTGCTCAACCGTCTCGTGGGCGAGACCGTGACGCTGACACTGGAACACGATCCGGTGGTTCACAGGCTCAGGGCGGACAAGAGGCAATTGGAACAGGTATTGATGAACATCGTGGTGAATGCCCGGGATGCCATGCCCGAGGGCGGAAAAATCCGGCTTGAGACCGAAAGCCTCGATCTGGCGGAGCCCATGAAGCGCAACCGGGCTGTCGTTCCGGCTGGCAGATATGTCTGCATCCGCGTCCGCGACGAAGGCACGGGTATGCCCCCGGAAATCCTGGAAAAGATATTCGAGCCGTTCTACACGACGAAACGGACCGGCGAGGGCACCGGCCTGGGCCTGTCAACCGCCTATGGGATCGTCAAGCAGTCGGGCGGCTTCATTTTCGCCGACAGCACTCCGGGCGAGGGAACGGTCTTCAGCCTGATTTTCCCGATCCATGATGAGGATGACGCACCGGAGGACGCGACTGTCCCGGTCGATGCGACTCCGGCCGCGGCGCCGGTCGGCGATGGGGTGATCCTGCTGGTCGAGGACGAGGCCCCGGTGCGATCCTTCGCAGCACGCGCGCTTCGCCTGCGCGGTTACACGGTGCTCGAAGCCGAATCCGCCGAAGAGGCGCTCAGAACACTGGACGAGACCGATCTGGACATCGACGTTTTCGTCACCGATGTCATCATGCCGGGAATGGATGGTCCCAGTTGGGTGCGCAAGGCGCTGGAGGCGCATCCCGGCGTCCGGGTGGTGTTCGTTTCGGGTTATGCCGAGGATGCATTCGCGGAGGGACAGCCCAGGATCCCGAACTCGGTCTTCCTGCCAAAACCGTTCTCCCTCACGGAACTGACCGAAATCGTCCAGCGTCAATTGCATTGACCCCTCGATCCGGGAACATCTCCGAAACGAGGTCGCCAAGGCAATGGCATACAATCCCCCGATTTCAGTGGTGCGCCCGCAACCGTTTTCCCGGGCGCACCACTTGTTTTTGAGAGACGCCGAGAGAGGAAACCGGGTGCGCTGGCAAGTGCCAGCGCGCCCTTCGCCTCGCTCAGAGGATCAGATCATCCACGGTCAAGAGCGGATTACCGTTCAGGTCGACCGAAAGATCCGAGGCCATGTCGCCGTCGAGATCGACATATAGCCGTCCGATGGTCTCGTTATAGCGCACCTCGTTCCCGGCCCCGGTATAGCTCGCCCCGGTGAAGGTGAGCCCACCGAAACCGCTCAGGTCG
>JAABTV010000026.1 GCA_011389685.1 Paracoccaceae bacterium | reverse complement strand
CCCTCACCGCCGCTGCCGTGCCGGGAGTGAATCATGTTCTCGAAACCGCGTCGAGACCGGCCTTTTTCAGCAGCCTGTTAAGGCCGAGCGAATTGAGCCGATTATGAACCCGACCAAGTGCGGAACGTCCTAGTATCGGCCATAAAGACAGTCGGAATGGATGCCGATCTGGCGACCATAATAGGGCGTTCGGTCGGAACGCCGAAGCGTTGCGTTCAACGAGCGCACCTCGCCCGCCGCCCCGGCATCGGGATAATGGCTGAGGTAGAGCGGTATCCATGCAAGATGCGTGCCCCATCCGTTTGCGCGCATGATACTTCTCGCCTGGTCGTCCGCACCGCTCGATGTGCGAAGCTTCCTGGCCCCGGCACTGCGCACGGATTGCGCGTGGTAAGCCACCGCGTCGTGAAGCGTGTGCTTGCCATTCCTGGCCGTGAACAGGTCAACGCCATTGCGCCTGAGCACCACCGCACCATGGACGACCTGATGCATGACCTCGTTGTTCACGCGGACCTTGGCCGAAAAATATGGCCGCGACCGAAGTGGGCGCAAGACGCGCTGAAATTGACGATAACCCTTTGAAAACCGGCGTTTGTCCGCGATGGCCGCCCCCCAAAGCACATGCGCCGTCGCAATCGCGGCCTTGTGGTCCGGGCTGCCGGCGCGCTTGGCCGAATTTCGAAGAAGCCGCTGAACCCACTGGTCGATTGCCTGCAGATCCCCGGCTGACACGGCACCGCTCGACCGCAGTTGCGCCACCGCGTAAGCGACGGACTCGACGACGATCGCGCTCACGAACGAAGGGCTGGACCCACCTCGCCCCTCGAAGTCGAGCCGGGTGAACGCTTCCGTTCCGGCCGCGTTCAACAGCCGCGCGCGCATCGCCTTGGTGTTTCCACGACCGATGGCAAAGGCGTTGATACCGCGCGCATTGTGATCGATGAACTCGATCCCGCTTCCCCTCGGATGCGGCCACTTGTGCCCCTGTATCGCCTTGCTGTGTCGTTCGGGGCCAACCGCTCCAGCGTGGCCCGAGCATTTCGCCCGGCTCACGTAACGGTCGGTCCAAAGCTGCTGTGCCTGCGCGACCGTGGCCGCCCCGACAAGACAGAGGATCGCAAGGAAACCGATGAGAAAACGGCTGGAAAAAATCGAACCAAGGTGCATCTGCCATCTCCCTTCAAATACGGGAGAAGCAATCAGATGAATGCTTCTCTGATGCTCCACCCATACCATATTTCGCTTGATTTCTCGAGCCCGCGGCTGACTCGATGCCGGATCGCCTCAAACCCCCTAGCCGATCCCGCGCCCATATGCGAAACCTGTCCCGGTCCAACCGGGGGAACCGCATATGTCATTCGGCAAAGGCTGCCACCTGCACCTCATCGACGGCTCGGCCTTCATCTTTCGCGCCTATCACGCGCTGCCGCCGCTAACCCGAAAATCCGACGGATTGCCCATCGGGGCGGTCGCGGGCTTCTGCAACATGCTCCAGAAATATGTCGAAGAGGCCGGCGGCGACGACGCGCCGACCCATGCCGCGGTGATCTTCGACTATTCGGGCAAGACCTTCCGCAACGACCTCTATCCCGAATACAAGGCCAACCGCCCGCCCGCGCCCGAAGACCTCGTGCCGCAGTTTCCGCTCACCCGCGAGGCCACCCGCGCCTTCAACGTCGCCTGCCACGAGATCGAAGGTTACGAGGCCGACGACATCATCGCCACCCTCGCCAACCAGGCCCGCGACCTGGGCGGGCGCGTCACCATCATCTCGTCCGACAAGGACCTGATGCAGCTTGTCGGCGGCGGCGTCGAAATGCTCGACGCGATGAAGAACCGCCGCATCGACCGCGACGGCGTGATCGAGAAATTCGGCGTGCCGCCCGAACGCGTGGTCGATGTGCAGGCGCTTTCGGGCGACTCGGTCGACAACATCCCCGGCGCGCCCGGGATCGGCCCCAAGACCGCGGCGCTGCTGATCAACGAATTCGGCGATCTCGACACGCTTCTGGAAAACGCCGACCAGATCACGCAGCCCAAGCGCCGCGAAACCCTGATCGCCAAAGCCGACCAGATCCGCATGTCGCGCGACCTCGTGCTGCTCAAGGCCGACACCCCGCTCGATTTCACCCTCGACGATCTCGAAGTGCACGACCCCGACCCCGACATGCTCCTGCCGTTCCTGGCCAGGATGGAGTTTCGCACCCTTTCCAAACGCATCGCCGACAAGATGGGCGTCGAACCCCCGATCATCGAGGACACGCCCGCCGCCGCCAATGACGATACCGCCCCCGAATTTCCCCCCATCGACCCCGCGCAATACGAATGCATCCGCGACGCCGACGCTCTGACCCGCTGGATCGACCTGATCCAGTCGCGCGGTTACGTCGCCATCGACACCGAAACCACCTCGCTCGACGAGATGCAGGCCGAACTCGTGGGCATATCCCTCGCCGTGATCCCGGGTCAGGCCGCCTATCTGCCGCTCACTCACAAGAACGGCAATGCCGATGACCTCTTCGGCTCCGACACGCGCGCCGAAGCCCAGATGGACACCGACGCGGCGCTCGCCCTGCTCAAACCCGTGCTCGAGGATGATGCGATCCTCAAGATCGGGCAGAACATGAAATACGACGCCAAGATCCTCGCCCGCCACGGCATCAGCATCGCCCCCATCGACGACACCATGCTGATGTCCTACGCGCTTTATTCCGGCATCCACGGGCACGGCATGGACGCGCTTTCCGAACGCTACCTCTCGCACAAACCGATCCCGATCAGGGATCTGATCGGCTCGGGCAAATCCGCGATCACCTTTGACCGCGTGCCCCTCGACGAGGCGGTGAAATACGCCGCCGAGGATGCCGACATCACCCTGCGCCTCTGGCACCAGTTCAAACCGCAACTGCCCCGCGCCCGCGTCACCACCGTCTATGAAACGCTCGAACGCCCGCTGGTCCCGGTGCTGGCCGAAATGGAGATGCACGGCATCACCGTCGACCGCGACACGCTTTCGCGCATGTCCAACGCCTTCGCCCAGAAAATGGGCGCGCTCGAAGCCGAGATTCACGAACTGGCCGGCGAGACATTCAATGTCGGCTCTCCCAAGCAACTGGGCGAGATCCTGTTTGACAAGATGTCGCTCGACGGCGGCAAGAAGGGCAAGACCGGGGCCTATGCCACCGGCGCGGATGTGCTCGAGGAACTGGCCACCGAACACGAACTGCCCGCACGCGTGCTCGACTGGCGCCAGCTTGCCAAGCTCAAATCGACCTATACCGACGCGCTTCAGGATCACATCAACCCCGAAACCGGCCGCGTCCACACCTCTTACGTCCAGACCGGCGCCAGCACTGGCCGCCTTGCCTCGACCGATCCCAACCTGCAAAACATCCCCGTGCGCAGCGAAGAAGGCCGCCGCATCCGCGAAGCCTTCATCGCCCCCGAGGGCACCCGCCTCGTCAGCCTCGATTATTCCCAGATCGAGCTGCGCATCCTCGCCCATGTCGCCGGGATCGACACCATGAAACAGGCCTTCCGCGACGGCCACGACATCCACGCCATGACCGCCTCGGAAATCTTCGGCGTGCCGCTGGACGAGATGACGCCCGATGTGCGCCGCAAGGCCAAGGCGATCAATTTCGGCGTGATCTACGGCATTTCCGGTTTCGGTCTCGCCCGCAACCTGCGCATCCCGCGCAGCGAGGCGCAGGCGTTCATCGATGCATATTTCAAACGCTACCCCGGCATTCGCGCCTACATGGACGACACGGTGGAGTTCGCCAAGGAACATGGCCACGTCGCCACGCTTTTCGGGCGCAAGATCCACACGCCAGAAATTTCCGCCAAGGGGCCGCGCGCCGCCTTCGCCCGCCGCGCCGCGATCAACGCGCCGATCCAGGGCACCGCCGCCGACGTGATCCGCCGCGCAATGATCCGCATGCCCGCCGCGATTGCCGGCCTGCCCGCGAAAATGCTGCTCCAGGTGCATGACGAGTTGATCTTCGAGGTCGAGGAAGGCGCGATCGACCGCCTGATCGACACCGCCCGCGAGGTGATGGAAGGTGCGGCCCACCCTGCCGTGCATCTCGACATTCCCCTGACCGTCGATGCAGGGCAAGGCACCAACTGGGCCGAAGCGCATTGACAGTGCAACATGCCCAAGAATGTTTCAGGTTGTCACAGGACAGCCGGAACGAAACCGGCGTTGGACCGAAGAAAGTGGCAGCATGTCTTGATTCCGCGTAAACTTGAAACGCCCTAACGATCCCCAAGGAGCAATTGCTTGCATCTGGACCTTAAACACGTCGAGGCTCTGGCCGCTATCCTCAGGACCGGGAGTTTCGAGACCGCGGCCCGACAGCTCAATCTCACTTCATCCGCGCTCTCCCAGAGGGTGCGCCTCTTGGAGGAACGGGTCGGCGCGGTTCTCATCGTGCGCGATGCACCCTGCACGCCCACGGAGGTCGGGCGCCGGGTCTGGCGCTATGCGCAGGACGTGGCCATGCGAGAGCAGGAACTCGTTTCCAGTCTCGCCCTTGATATCGGACAGATGCATGTGCCGGTCGCGATCGCCGTCACGCCGGATACCATGGCGACGTGGTTCCTCGAGGCTCTGCGCGACCTGCCGAATTTGCTGTTCGTTCTGAAGGTCGATAACGCGGAACAGGGCACGCGTCTTCTGGCACGTGGCGACGTTCTGGCTGCCGTCACGTTCCAAAAACGCAAGGTGCAGGGGTGCGATACCTTCGACCTCGGTGCTCTGCAATACATGCCGGTTTGCAGCCCGGATTTCTATAACCAATGGTTTCGGGACGGCCTGACGACCGAGGCGTTCCGGAGCGCCCCATGTTTGACCTATAATCTGGATGACCAGCTGCAGATCGACTTCGCCACGGGAATTGCTGGCGAAGACGTTCTCCCGCCCTCGCATTTCATGGCCGATGCCCGCGGCCTGGCCGATGCTGCGACCATGGGTCTGGGATGGGTGATGCTGCCCCATCTGATGGCCCAGCCCTTGCTTGCGGAGGGACGCCTGACCTGTCTCACGCCCGACAAGCATATCTTCTCCGACCTGACCTGGCAGGTGACCCGCGCATCGCGTGGCATAATGCAGCCGCTGACCCGTGCCGTCCGAAAGACCGCGCGCCGCTTGCTGGTGCAGACATCATGACGGCGGGGGAAGGCGTCTTGCGCCCATGCCGCGGGGCAGGAAAAGGTCGGCGTGACCTCCCCAACCGGCACCCCCGGACAGGTGCGTCCGCCCGTAACCGGGCACGGAGACGTGACGCTTGCCCGCAAACCCGATCCCCCCGTCGCGCTTGATATCTGCGTCCCGCTTGCCCACAATCCGGCCAAGCCACGCGCCATGCCGCGCGCATGACCGTTAGACGGAGTTGCCCCCCATGCCACCCCTGCGCGCCCTGATCATCATGCTTGCCCTCGTCGCCGGGGCCGCCACTGCGCCGCGCAGCGTGGCCGAACCCCAAACCCCCCGCATCCTCGTGATCGGCGATTCGCTTCTGGCCAAGAATAAGCTCGCCAATCGCAACGTCGCGGCCCGCCTCTCGGCGCTGCTCGATACCCCTGTGGCCGATCATTCCGTCCCCGGGGCCTGGATGATCTACAACCTGCCGATCACCGGCGCGATGGGCCTTTCGATTCCGAAACAATGGCGCGGCGGCGACTGGGACTGGGTGATCATGAATGGCGGCGGCAACGATCTGTGGCTCGGGTGCGGCTGCAACAACTGCGATTACAAGCTCGACCGCCTGATCGCCGAAAACGGCCGCCGCGGCGCGATCCCGTCACTGGTGCAAAGCATCCGCCAATCCGGCGCGCGGGTGCTGATCGTGGGCTATCTGCGCAACCCCGGGTTTTCCTCGCCGATCAAGTCCTGCAAGGCGGCGGGCGACACGCTCGAAGCCCGCATCGCCCGGCTCGCCGAGATCGACCCCAACGTGTATTTCCATTCGCTCGCCGATCTGGTGCCGCATGGCGATCTGAGCTTTCATGCCGTCGACCGCATCCACCCCTCGTTCAAGGCGTCCGACGCCATCGCCCGCCGCCTGATCCGGGTCATCCGATCGGCCGGCGACGCACCGTAGGCACCACAGGCCAAAAGGCGTTGAAGGGCCGCGCCGGACGTGGTCAAGTCGCCGCGTCGGAAGGGGAGTGGAACATGATGCGAAACGGTGGTCAGCTTCTGGTGCAAAGCCTTGTCGGGCTGGGCGCGACCAAGGCGTTCGGCGTGCCGGGCGAAAGCTATCTCGCGGTGCTCGACGCGCTGCATGACACCGGGGGCGCGCTCGATTTCGTGCTGTGCCGGAACGAGGGCGGCGCGGGCTTCATGGCCGCCGCCTGGGGCAAGATCATCGGAAGCCCCGGCATCTGCATGGTCACCCGCGGCCCCGGCGCCACCAATGCCGCGATCGGGGTGCACACGGCGATGCAGGACAGCGTGCCGATGATCCTGCTGGTCGGGCAGGTCGGCACCGACATGAAGGGGCGCGAGGCGTTCCAGGAGATCGACTATACCTCCATGTATGGAAACGTCGCGAAATGGGCGGTCGAGATCGACGACGCGGACCGCATCCCCGAGATCCTCGCGCGAGCATGGAAAACCGCCACCACGGGCCGCCTCGGGCCGGTGGTCGTGGCCCTGCCCGAGGACATGCTCACCAGCCTGAGCGATTCCGCGCCGCTGGGGGCACCCACAAGGATGACCGAGCCGCAACCCGACCCGCAAGCCGTGGAGCAAGCGCGCGCGATCCTTGGCGCGGCGGAACGCCCGGTGATCCTCTATGGCGGCAGCAATTGGAGCGATGAAGGACGCGCGGCGCTGCAATCATTCGCCGAGGCGAGCGATATTCCGGTGGTCACCGCCTTTCGCTTTGCCGACCGCTTCGACAACCATTCGCCGGTCTTCTGTGGCGAGGCCGGGGTGGGCATGGTGCCTTCGGTCAGGCACCTGATTGGCGAGGCCGATGTGATCCTCGCGATCAACAACCGCTTTGGCGAAAACTCGACCGACGGCTACACGCTGCTCGATGTGCCGATCCCGCAACAGCGGCTCATCCATGTGCACCAGGCCGAAAGCGAGCTGGGCAAGGTCTATCAGCCCGCGCTGGGCATCCAGGCGGGGCACAATGCCTTTGTCGCAGCACTGGCCAGGACCCCGGTGTCCGGCAACTGGGCAGCATGGCGACAGGAGGGGCGCACAGCCTATGAGGCGGGCTTCGAATTGCCCGAGCAGCCCTCGCCGGTGGACATGGGGCAGGTCATGGCGCATCTGCGCGCGGTCCTGCCCGAAGATGCGATCGTGACCAATGGCGCGGGCAATTTCGCGATCTGGCCCGGCAAGTTCATCAAATATGGCCCCGCAATGCGCCATATCGCGCCGCAATCGGGG
Source organism: Paracoccaceae bacterium (assembly GCA_011389685.1). Lineage (GTDB taxonomy): Bacteria > Pseudomonadota > Alphaproteobacteria > Rhodobacterales > Rhodobacteraceae > Aquicoccus. Next base: position 39,136 of record JAABTV010000026.1, on the reverse strand, counting down.
GCCATGGGCTATGGCGTGCCGGCGGCAATCGCCGCCAAGCTGGCCCATCCGGGGCGCGAGGTGGTCTGTTTCGCGGGCGATGGCGATTTCCAGATGAATTGCCAGGAACTCGCCAGCGCGGCGCAGGCCGGGGCGCAACCGATCATCCTCATCCTCAACAACGGGATCTACGGCACGATCCGCGCCCATCAGGAGCGGCATTACCCGGCCCGCGTGTCCGGCACGACGATGGTCAGCCCGGATTTCGCCGCCCTTGCCCGCGCCTATGGCTTTCATGGCGAGCGCGTCGAGACCACGGCGGATTTCGCCGCCGCCTATGAGCGCGCGCGCGCAGCCAAGGGGGGTGCGGTGCTTGACCTCGCGATCTCGCCCGAGGCGCTGACCCCGCGCGTCACGCTGAGCCAGATGCGTGAGGCGGCGCTTGCGGCGCAAAAGGGTTAGGGTCATGCGTCCAGACTCCGGCACGATGCAGGATCACTATGACGTGGTGATCGTGGGCGGCGCGGTGATCGGCGCGTCCGTGGCCTGTTACCTGACGCGCGATCCCGCTTTCGACGGCTCGGTCCTGGTGATCGAGCGCGACCCCAGCTATGCGCGCTGTTCCACCGCGCTTTCGGCGGCGGGCATCCGCACGCAGTTCTCCAACGCGATCAATGTCGAGATCAGCAAATATGGAGGTCAGGTGATCCGCGATTTCGCCGATCTGACACAGGTGGGCGACACCCGGATCTACCTGAATTTCCACGAGGGCGGGTATCTTTTCCTCGCCCGCACGCCCGAGCAGGAGGCGATCCTGCGCGAGAACCACGCGGTGCAGGTGGCGGCGGGGGCCGATGTGGTGCTGTGGGATCGCGATGACCTGGCCGAGGCGTTTCCGCATCTGCGGGTCAATGACATCAGGCTGGCCTCTTACGGGCAGTCGGGCGAGGGGTGGTTCGACAATACCGGGCTGATCCGTGGCTTTCGCGGCAAGGCGCGGGAGTTGGGGGCGCAGTTTGTCACCGGCGAAGTCGTGGACATCGCGCGCGAGACCGGGCGGGTGACGGGTGTGCATCTCGCCACCGGCGAGCGGATCGGTGCGGGCTGGGTGGTCAACGCGGCCGGGCCACGGGCGGCAAAGGTGGCGGGGATGGCCGGGCTGCATATCCCGGTCGAGCCGCGCAAGCGCACGCAGTTCGTTTTCGATTGCGCCCGCTCGCCACAGGGCAGCGCGCGGGTGAAGGACGGACAATTGCCGCTGATGATCGACCCCACCGGCGTCTATTGCCGGCCCGAGGGGCGCTATTTCCTTACCGGTTGCCCGCCGGTCGAGGATGTGGCGGTGGATTTTGACGATTTCGAGCCGCATCACGATCTGTTCGACACGGTGATCTGGCCCGCGCTGGCCGAACGCTCCGAGGCGTTCGAGGCGGTGAAGGTGGTCAACCTCTGGGCCGGGCATTACGCGTTCAACACACTCGACCACAACATGGTGATCGGGCCGCATCCTGAGGTGGAGAATTTCATCTTCGCCAACGGCTTCTCGGGCCACGGGCTGCAACAGGCCCCCGCCACCGGGCGCGGGGTGAGCGAGTGGATCACGCATGGCGGGTTTCGCACGCTCGACCTGTCGCCGCTCGGATTCGAACGGATCCTGAGCGGGCGACCCTTCCTTGAAAAGGCGGTGATCTGATCGCCGGGGTGCGGGCGCTTGATCCGGCGCGGTTTTGCGGCGAGAGTGACGGGATATGACACAGGCCGCCCTGAATGCGGCAAACCAAGACGGGGAGAAACGGGATGTCTTTGATGAAACTCGGCGCGGTGAGCGCGCTTGCACTGACGATGGCCACGGGCGGGGCCCTGGCCAAGAGCGATATCGTGGTGGCGATGCAGCTTGAACCGCCGCATCTCGATCCGACCGGCGGGGCCGCGGGCGCGATCGATTCGGTGCTTTATTCCAACGTGTTCGAAGGGCTGACGCGATTCGCCGCCGATGGCTCGATCATCCCCGGGCTGGCGCGCAGCTGGGAGATTTCCGAGGACGGGCTGACCTATACCTTTCACCTCGCCGAAGGGGTGACGTTTCACGATGGCACCGCGATGGACGGAGAGGACGTGAAATTCAGCCTCGACCGCGCCCGCGCCGAGGACAGCGCCAATGCACAGAAAGCACTGTTTTCCAGCATCGACACGGTCGAGGTGGTGGACCCGCAGACCGTGAAGGTCACGCTTTCGGAACCCAACGGCAGCTTCCTTTTCAACATGGCCTGGGGCGACGCGGTGATCGTCGCGCCCGAAAGCATCGACAACATCAAGCAACAACCGATGGGTACCGGCGCGTTCAGGTTCGCAAACTGGGTGCAGGGCGACAACATCACGCTTGAGCGGAACCACGATTACTGGGGCACGCCCGCGAAGCTCGACAAGGTGACGTTCAAGTTCATTTCCGACCCGACGGCGGCCTTTGCCGCGGTGATGGCCGAGGATGTGGACGTGTTCACCGCCTTTCCCGCGCCCGAGAACCTGCCGCAATTCGAGGCCGATCCGCGCTTTGACGTGATCGTGGGCAACACCGAGGGCGAAACCATCCTGTCCACCAACAACAAGATGCCGCCGCTTGACAACGTGACCGTGCGCAAGGCGATTGCCCATGCGATCAACCGGCAGGAAATCATCGACGGGGCGATGTTCGGCCTCGGCACGCCGATCGGGACGCATTTCGCGCCGCACCATCCCGACTACGTCGATCTGACCGGCAATTCGCAATATGACCCGGAACTGTCGAAACAGCTTCTGGCCGAGGCCGGGCTGCCGGACGGGTTCAAGACCACGCTCAAGCTGCCGCCGCCCTCCTACGCGCGGCGCGGCGGCGAGATCATCGCGTCGCAACTGCGTTCCGTGGGCATCGAGACCGAAATTTCCAACCTCGAATGGGCGCAATGGCTCGAACAGGTGTTCACCGGCAAGGATTACGGGCTGACCATCGTCAGCCATACCGAGCCGATGGACATCAACATCTATGCGCGGCCGGATTACTACTTCCAGTATGACAACCCCGAGTTCCAGGCGCTGATGGACGAGTTGACCCGCACCACCGACCCGGAGGCGCGCAGCGCGTTGCTGAAAAAGGCGCAGACCATCATCAGCGAGGATTACGTCAACGGCTACCTGTTCCAGCTCGCCACGCCGACAGTGGCCAAATCCGGCGTGCGCGGCATGTGGAAGGACGCACCGACCCAGGCCGTGGACCTGACGGCGGTCTACTGGGAATAACGCGCGCGGCCGGTCTTCGGGCGCGCCACCGGGGATAGGTATTTTTACCTATGTCCCCATTGCCACCTTCATGGCAGACTTGCCACACCGGACAGACCCGTCCGGTGTGGCATTCCTTTGCCAACAGGGAGGACAAGATGAAACATCTGACAATATCGGCAATGGCGCTGGCCCTGATGGCCGGCGCGGCGGCGGCGCAGGACCGGGCATCCTGCGAGGCGCTGCACAATGCGCCCATCGCATCGGGGTTCGTCACCTCGTCGCGGGTGGTGGACGCGACCGAAAACCTGCCCGCCTATTGCGAGGTGCGCGCGGTGGCGCTCCCGGCGATCAACATCGAGGTGCGCCTGCCGATGGAGGGCTGGAACGGCGGCTATTACCAGGCCGGGTGCGGCGGGTTCTGCGGCATCCTGGGCCGGGCGGATGCCAGCGGCGGCTGGGTCAACGCGATGCGCCCGGGACTGCAACGCGGCTATGCCACGGCCACATCCGACAGCGGCCATCACGGGCTTTCGGTGCTCGATGGCGGCTGGGCCTACAACAACCCCCATGCCGAACGCGACTGGGGCTATCGCTCGATCGGGGAAACCCATCGCGTCGCGCAGTCGATGATCACGCGCTTTTACGGCGATGCTTCCGAGCAGGCTGTGTTCCAGGGCTGTTCCACCGGCGGGCGGATGGCGCATGTCGCCGCGCTGCGCTACCCCGAGATGTTCAACGGCATCATCTCGGGCGCGCCGGCGATGGATTACACCGGGCTGGTGGCGACCAACGCGTCATGGGTCATCCAGGCCAATACCGACGAGAATGGCGAGAAGATCCTCAAGCCCGGCCGTGACAAGCTGGTGGGCAAGGCGGTGATGGAACAATGCGACGCAATCGACGGCGCCGAGGACGGGCTGATCTCCGATCCGCGACAATGCCAGGCCGATCTTTCCGCAGTGCAATGCAGCGGCGAAGCCGGGTCGGATTGCCTGACCGCGGCCGAGATTGAGGTGGTCGAGAAATGGCGCCAGGGCCCGGTCAATTCCGCCGGTGAAAGCCTCTATCCCGGTTCGCTGATGCCCGGGTCCGAACCGTTCTGGTGGCTCTGGGTGATCGGCAACGAAAAGGGCCAGGGCGGTCTGACCCCGGGCTTTGCCACCGATTTCGGGCGCTACATGGCGTTTGACGAGGATCCCGGCGTTTCATGGACGCCGAACGATTTCGATTTCGACCGCGACCCGGCCCGGATGGGCGCATCAAGCGCGATGTATAACGGCGACGATCCCGATATCTCGGCCTTCCGCGTGGCGGGGGGCAAGATGATCGTCTGGCATGGCTGGTCGGATGCGATCGTGCCGCCGATGAAGACCGTCGAATGGCATGATCAGGCCGCCGAGGTTGCGGGCGGAGAAGAGGCGCTCGCCGAGAACGTGGCGCTCTTCATGATCCCGGGCATGGATCATTGCGGCATCGTGCCGGGGGCTGGCGGCATCAGCCAGGCCAGCATCGACCCGATGACCGCGCTTGAGACATGGATGAACGAAGGCGCCCGCCCGGCGTCGATCATGGTCGCCGAGTAATCCGTTTCGAAGGGCACCAGCCGGGGCCGGGCGGCAGGTTCTGCCCGGCCCGTTTTCGTTCTGGACGGTGCCGACCGGCGGCTCTAGGTTCGCCCCATGCTGCGGTTCGTTCTCAAACGCCTGGTCTCGCTTTCGCTCTCGCTCGTCGTGGCGAGCGTGGTGATCTTCCTCTTTGTCGAGGTCGTGCCGGGCGATCCGGCGGCCTTCATGCTGGGCCTCAACGCCACCGAGGACACGCTGGCCGCGCTGCGCGATCAGCTGGGGCTGAGCGGATCGCTGATCGAACGCTACCTCTCGTGGGTCGGGGGCATGTTGCGCGGCGATTTCGGCACCTCCTATACCTATCGCACCCCGGTCTCCGAGATGATCGCGGACCGGATGTGGATTTCCCTGCCGCTGGCGCTTTACGCCCTGACGCTCAGCACGCTGATCGCCTTTCCGGCCGGCATCTGGGCGGCGAGCAAGCGCGGCAGCCTCGCCGATGTAAGCGTGATGGGCCTCACGCAGCTGGGCGTGGCGATCCCGAATTTCTGGTTCGCGATGCTGATGGTGCTGGTCTTCGCGATCAACCTGCGCTGGTTCAGCGCGGGCGGCTTTGCCGGTTGGGATGCCGGGGTCTACCCGGCGATGAAATCGCTGACCCTGCCCGCCATCGCGCTGGCCCTGCCGCAGGCGAGTATCCTTGCGCGGGTGATGCGCTCGTCGCTTCTGGACACGCTCTCCGAGGATTTCATCCGCACCGCACGGGCCAAGGGGCTGACGAAACGACAGGCGCTTTGGCGCCATGCGCTCAGGAACGCGCTGATCCCGGTGCTCACCATCATCGGGCTGCAATTCTCGTTCCTGCTGGCCGGGGCGATCATCATCGAGAACGTGTTCTTCCTGCCCGGGCTGGGACGGCTGGTGTTCCAGGCGATCAGCGCGCGTGACCTGATCGTGGTCGAATCGGTGGTGATGCTTTTGGTCTTCGCGGTGATCGTGGTGAATTTCGCGGTCGACATCGCCTATGCGGCGGTCGATCCCCGGCTGAGGGTGCGAGGATGACCGAGACCGGATTTCTTCGCGCCGCGCTGCGCTCGCGCAGCCTTGTCCTCGGGGCGGTCCTGACGGCGGTGTTCGTGCTGGCGGCGGTGGTGAGCTTTCTCTGGGTGCCGCATGACGTGGCGATGCTGGATATCCCCAACCGGATGAAGGGCCCGGACGGGATGCATCCGCTGGGCACCGATCATTTCGGCCGCGATATCCTGTCGATGGTCATGGTCGGCGCGCGCACCTCGATCGCGGTGGCGGTGGTGGCGGTCGGGATCGGCATGGTTCTGGGCGTGCCGCTGGGGCTAGCGGCGGCGGCACGCAAGGGCAGCCTGCTGGACGAGGTGATCATGCGCGGCAATGACCTTGTCTTTGCCTTCCCCTCGCTCCTGATCGCGATCATGATCACTGCCGTGTTCGGCGCTTCGGCGCTCAACGCGATCATCGCCATCGGGATTTTCAACATCCCCGTCTTCGCGCGGCTCACGCGCGGCGCGGCGCTGTCGCTCTGGACGCGCGATTACGTGATGGCGGCGCGGGTCGCGGGCAAGGGGGCCGCGCGGATCAGTTTCGAGCATATCCTGCCCAACGTGACCAACCTCCTGATCGTGCAGGGGACGATCCAGTTTTCCCTTGGCATCCTGGCCGAGGCGGCGCTGTCCTACGTGGGCCTCGGGGCGCAGCCGCCGCTGCCCAGCTGGGGGCGGATGCTGGCCGACAGCCAGACGATGATCTCCATCGCGCCGCATATGGCGATCTTTCCGGGGCTGGCGATCCTGCTCACCGTTCTGGGGCTCAACCTGATGGGCGACGGGCTGCGCGATCTCTTCGACCCCAAGATCAGGAGGGTCGGACGATGAGCCTTCTTGAGATCGAGGGGCTGGATCTCGACATCCATGGCGAGGCGATCCTCAAGGACGTGTCGCTTGCGGTTCAGCCGGGGCAGATCGTGGGCGTGATCGGCGAAAGCGGCTCGGGCAAGTCGATGACCGCGTTCTCGGTGATGCAGCTTCTGCCCGACGGCGCGGTGTGCCGTGGCCGGGTCACGCTGGGTGGTCACGAGATGCTGGCCCTGCCGGAACCGAGCCTGTGCCGGCTTCGCGGCAACGAGGTCGGCATGGTGTTCCAGGAGCCGATGACCGCATTGAACCCGATCCAGCCCATCGGCGCGCAGGTCGCCGAGACCGTCCTGATCCATGAGGACGTGAGCCGCGCCGAGGCGATGGCGCGGGCGCGCAAGGCGCTGGAACGCTGCGAACTGCCCGAGGCGAAATTCCCGCTGTCGCGCTATCCGCATGAACTCAGCGGCGGCCAGCGCCAGCGCGTGGTGATCGCCATGGCGATCGCGCTGCGCCCGAAACTCCTGATCGCGGACGAACCGACCACGGCGCTGGATGTGACGACGCAGGCGCAGATATTGCGGCTGCTCAGGCGGCTGGTCGACGAGGACGGCATGGGGTGCATGCTGATCACGCATGACCTCGCCGTGGTGGCCGACATGGCCCATGAGATCGTGATCATGCGGCAGGGCGAGGTGGTCGAGGCCGGGCCGACCGGGCGGGTCTTCGACGAAATGCGCCACCCCTACACCCGCGCGCTGTTCGAGGCCTCGGGGCATCAGCCCGAACGCGACGAGACCCCGCGCGACGTGCCGCTCCTGCAGGTGCGCGACGTCGTGCGCGACTATGCCCTGCCCCGCACCCGGCTTTTCGCCCCGCAGGAACATTTCCGCGCGGTGAATGGCGTGAGTTTCGAGATCGCGAAGGGCGAGAGCCTGGGCCTTGTGGGGGAATCGGGCTGCGGAAAATCGACACTGACCCGGGCCATTCTGGGGCTGGAAGAGGTGCAGTCGGGCGAAATCCTGCTCGATGGCGAGCCGGTCTTTACCGGCCACCGCCCCAACCGCGATGTGCGCCGCCGGATGCAGGTGGTGTTCCAGGACCCGTTCGGAAGCTTCAACCCGCGCTGGAAAGTCGGGCCGCTGGTGGCCGAGCCGTTTCATCTTCTGGACGATCCACCCAACGGGGCGGACCGTGACCGGGCGATTGCCGAGGCGCTGGAAAGCGTCGGGCTGGCGCCAGAGGATCGGCTGAAATACATCCACGAGTTCAGCGGCGGCCAGCGCCAGCGCATCGCGATTGCCAGGGCGCTGATCATCAAGCCCGAACTGATCATCCTCGACGAGGCGGTGAGCGCGCTCGACGTGAGCATCCGCGCACAGATCCTCGATCTGCTGGCCGATCTTTCGGCGCGGTTCGGGCTGACCTATCTGTTCATCAGTCATGATCTGAGCGTGGTGCGCACGATCACCGACCGGGTGATGGTGATGCAGGCCGGCGAGATCGTCGAGGAAGGGCCGACCGCCCTTGTGTTCGATGCGCCGCAACATGACTATACGAAAACGCTGATCGCGGCGGCGCCGGTTCTCCCCGAGCGCGGCGCGGCCTGAGGGAAAGGAAGTGACATGAGCCTTGAAGACCTGTGGTTCGATCCGTCGAAATGCCTGATCGCGGGGGAGTGGGTGGCACCGTCGTCCGGCCAGACCCTGCCCCTGATGAACCCCTCGACCGGGGAGCAGATCGGCGAGATCGCGCGCGGGCAACAGCCGGATGTGGATGCGGCGGTGGCAGCCGCACGGCAAGCATACGATAGCGTATGGTCACGCATTCCGGCGGTGGAGCGCGGGCGTATCCTGATGCGGCTGAAAACGCTGGTCGAGGAAAAGGTCGAGGCGCTGGCCCGGCTGGAGGCGCTGGACGTGGGCAAGCCCTTGAAACAGGCGCGCGCCGATGCGGTCGCATTGGCGCGCTACATGGAATTCTATGGTGGCGCAGCCGACAAGCTGCACGGGCAAACCATCCCGTACCTCGATGGCTATACCGTCTATACCCTGCGCGAGCCGCACGGGGTGACGGCACATATCGTGCCGTGGAACTACCCGATGCAGATCATCGGGCGCAGCGTCGGCGCGGCGCTGGCGGCGGGCAATGCCTGTGTGCTGAAACCGGCCGAGGATGCCTGCCTGACCGCGCTGGCCTTTGCCGATCTGGCCAAGGCGGCAGGTCTGCCCGATGGTGTTCTGAACGTGGTCCCGGGGCTGGGCGGCGAGGCGGGCGCGGCGCTTTCGGGTCATCCCGGCATCGACCATGTGAGCTTTACCGGCTCGGTCGCCACCGGCGCGATGATCCAGGCAGCGGCGGCGAAGAACGTGGTGCCGGTGACGCTGGAACTGGGCGGGAAAAGCCCGCAGGTGGTGTTCGACGATGCCGATATCGACGCGGCGCTGCCCTTCCTTGTCAATGCCGGGGTGCAGAACGCCGGCCAGACCTGTTCGGCCTCCTCGCGCATCCTCGTCCAGCGTGGGATCTACAACGAGGTGGTGGGCCGGATGGCCGAGCGTTACGGGCAGTTGCGCGTCGGCCAGGCGATGAGCGATCTCGACGTGGGGCCGCTGATCTCGGCCCGGCAGAAGGGCATCGTGAGCGGGTTCCTCGATCAGGGCGCGGACCTTGAAACCGCCGGGCAGGCGCGTCTGGTCGACGCGCCCGAGGGCGGCAATTACGTGGTTCCGACGCTGTTTTCCGGCGTGTCGGCAGCACATGCGCTGGCCCGCGACGAGATTTTCGGCCCCGTGCAGGTGGCCATTCCCTTCGACGACGAGGACGAGGCCGTGGCCATCGCCAACGGCACCGATTACGGGCTGGTGGCTTCGGTCTGGAGCGAGAGCGGCGCGCGCCAGATGCGGCTGGCCCGGGCGATCCAGGCGGGTCAGGTCTTCATCAACAACTATGGCGCGGGGGGCGGTGTGGAACTGCCCTTTGGCGGCATGGGCAAGTCCGGCCACGGGCGCGAGAAAGGGTTCGAGGCGCTTTATGGATTCACCGTGCTGAAAACGGTCGCGGCCTATCATGGCTGACGGCGTCGCTCGGCTGGAACGGCTCGCGCAGGAGGTGCGCGCCTTCCTTGCGTCGCATTGGGCCGAATGGCACCGCGAGGCCGGATCGCCCGAGGGGCGGCGCACCCTGTCGACCGGCACATGCGGGCGCACTTCGCGGCTCCTGGTCGAGGTGTTGCGCGACGCGGGGTTCGAAGCGCGTATGGCCTTCGGCTGTCCGATCGGCTGCGATTGCGGATATTGCGTTGGGCACGTCACGCGGGGGCATGTCTGGGTGGTGGTGCGTGATCCGGCGCGGATCGTCGACATCACCGCCGATCAGTTCGGCGACGCGCCGGTGATCATCACCGGCATGGATGACCCGCGCTATCACGAGGGCCATGACAGGACCGAGCCGGAATGGATCGAGGATCGCGAGCGCGTGACGCGGCGTCTGATGCCACTGTGGCAGGCACATGGGCTGGACGACGGCAAGTCAAGGGCGTCAGATGGCGCGATGAGGAAAACGGGAGAGAGAGCATGAGACTGACAGGAAAGACCGCGATCGTGACAGGTGCCGCCAGCGGCTTCGGCGCGGGAATCGCGCGCAAATTCGTGGAAGAGGGCGCGCAGGTGATGGTGGTTGACATCAACGAACAGGGCACCATGGACATGGCCGAGGAACTGGGCGCGGGGTCGTTCGGATCGGCGGCGAATGTCGCGGATTGGGATGACGTTTCGCGCGTGGTGGACGAGGCGCGCGAGGTGTTCGGCGGGGTCGACATCCTTGTCAACAATGCCGGCGTCACCCATATGCCCGCCCCGATGGAAGAGGTGAGCGAGGCCGATTTCGACCGGGTGTTCGCGGTCAATTGCAAGTCGATCTATCTCTTTGCCCGGGCGCTCGTGCCGCATATGAAGGAACGCGCGACCGGTGCGATCCTCAACGTATCGTCCACGGCGGGGCTCAGCCCGCGGCCCAATCTCAACTGGTATAATTCCTCCAAGGGTTGGGTGAACACTGCGACCAAGGCGATGGCGGTGGAGCTGGCCCCGCGTGGCATCCGGGTCAACGCGATCAACCCGGTGGCCGGCGAAACCCCGCTCCTGGCCAGCTTCATGGGCGAGGACACGCCAGAGATGCGCGCGAAATTCCTCTCGACGATCCCGCTGGGCCGGTTCTCGACACCCGAGGACATGGGCAACGCGGCGGCCTTCCTGTGCAGCAACGAGGCCGGCATGATCACCGGCATCTGCATGGAGGTGGATGGCGGGCGCTGTATCTGAACCGTCTCACCGCGCGCCGCGTCAACACTTTTCCCGGCACCTGCGCAGGATTGCCCCGGCAGCCGGGCGGCAGCCGGGAATCATACGCAAAACACCCCCCGATTCCTGGCGGAGGATCCGCGTTAACGCGTGTCAGGTTTGATCGAATGCGCCCGCCCGGAACGGCGGCGAAGCCGCCCAGGCAGCACCTCATTGCCCGGCCGGCGATTTTTCGCAGAAAAATCTGGCGAGAGGGGGCCGCCCCCCGGCCGGGTGCTGCCCTTTCGTTGGGCACGAGACGAATCCGATTTGCGGAAAATCCGCGTTAACCCTGCGGGACGCAGTGGTAAGGCAAACTCGGGTTCACGCCGCGCCCGGCAGCCTCGCCTGCCGCCACGCAACCCCCATCGGAAGCAGCGCCACGACGAAACCCGCCAGCGTCAGAGCGGTGTGACTGAGCCCCGCAACACCCCCCGCCGGCGACGCCACCATGACTCCGGCGAGCAGCAGGAGCGCGCGCGACGCAAGCCCCATGGCCCCCATCGGCAAGGGCCCGACGAAACTCGCATAGCCCTGCAACGCGGCCGAGATGAACCACACGCCCAATAGCGCACAGGCCAGTACCACCGCCACTTCCAGCGGTGGCCCCTGTCCGATAAGTGCCGGATTCAGAACGAAAAAGAAGGGAACGATATAGATCGTCCCACCCAGTTTCATCGCCTCGAACCCGGTCCTCATCGCGCCCGCCCCGGCCATCGAGGCCGCCGCGAAGGCGCCCAGCGCCACGGGGGGCGTGATGAAACTCACCATGCCCCAGTAGAGGATGAACAGATGCACCGCCAGCTCGTTCAGTCCGGCCTGCACCAGCGCCGGGGCAAGGACCACGGCCAGGAAGATGTAACAGGCCGTCACCGTCATCCCCATGCCGAAGATGAACGCCGTCACCGCCCCCATGATCAGCAGCATCGGAATCGAATTCCCCGCCATATGCACCAGCTCATTGGCCAGCGGCCCGGTCAGCCCGGTGGCCTGAAACGCCCCCACGATCATCCCGATCCCGAGCAACACCGCCACCAGTTCCGACAGCGTCCGCCCCACCGAAACGATGACGTTGAGGAACCCCTCCCACGACATCCGGTCGCCCCGGTTGAACTGGTTCACCACCAGCAACAGGACCACCGCGTAAAACGGCGCGGTCGTCTCCCAGCGATAGGCGACCATCAGGAAGATCAGCAGCGCGAACACCGCCACGTAAAGCCAGCCCGAGCGCAGCGTCTGCCAGACTCGCGGCAGGTCGGCCCGCGCCATCCCGGTCAGCCCGCGGCGCGCCGAATAGGCGTCGATCTGCATGAAAAGGCCAAAGAAATAGAGCAGCGACGGGATCGCCGCAGCCAGCATGATCTCGACATAAGGGCGGCTCAGCCATGACGCGATGACAAAGGCCGTGGCCCCCATGATCGGCGGCATCAACACCCCCCCGGTCGAGGCGCAGGCCTCGGTCGCGGCGGCGTAGCGCGGAGAGAATCCCGACTTCTTCATCGCCGGAATCGACACCGCCCCGGTGGTCAGCACGTTCGAGATGACCGACCCCGACATCGACCCCATGAAGCCGCTGGCAAAGATCGAAACCTTCGCCGCCCCGCCGCGATAACCGCCGACAAGCGACAGCGCGAGGTTGTTGAAGAACTTGCCCCCGCCGGTGAATTGCAGCACCGCGCCGAACAGGATGAACCCTATCACCAGATTGCCGAACGCCTTCATCGGGATACCGAATGACGCTTCGGACGAGATCATGAAATAGGGGATAACGTCCCGGAACGGCTGGGTGAACCCGTTGAGCGGATCGGGCACATGTTCGGCAAAGGTCGGGTAGAGCGAGAACAGCAGCACGATACCGAACAGCACCAGCCCCCCGGCCCGCCGCGTGCCTTCGAGGATCAGCACGTAGAACAGCACCGACATCCAGATCGCGTGATCCGGCGCAGCATATTCCCACCCGGAATCGAGACTCTCGCCCGACGTGAACATGAAGAACCCGGCCACCCCCAGCGTCATGATGGCCAGCGCCCAGTCATAAAGCGGCACCTTCGCCGACGGTGGCCCCCACGCCCGGAAGGTGATGAAGGTCAGGCTCAGGAACAGCCCCGCCAGGAAATAGAGATACATGCCTTCCAGAAAGGCATATCCCCCCAGCCGCAGGTTGAAGAGCTGGTTGACCGCAAGACCGATCGCCGCAAGCGTGCAGACGATGATCATCCAGCGCGCCGGCCCGGTATAGGTCAGCCGCTCGACCGCCTTTTCGGCCTCGATGGCCGCCATGGCACGGTCTTTCGCTCGTGGGTTCTCGGCCATCTCGATCACGCCCCTTCGACCCGGTCACAACCGGGAAAATCAATGAAACAGGCGGGCCGCCGCAGCAGCCCGCCAGAGGGTCATGTCAGGGTTCAGAAGACGACCGAGAACCCGCCCGCCGCCAGCGCCTCGCGACGTTTCGTGGCCCAGGCTTCTTCCCAGTTGTCCGGGTCCTCGGCCTCGAGTTCTTCCCACGCCGCCTTCAACGCCGCCTGACGCGCGATCAGCATGTCGTTATGGGCCTGCGCCTCATCGCTCCACGCACCGATTTCCTCGTAATAGCGGATCGCGCCCTCATGATAGGGGGCCACCCACTGGAAATCCTGCTTGTCCAGCGCCCAGCCGTTGATCCCCGGCGCATTGCCCGCGTAGTCGTCAAAGAAGACATGCATCGCCTTGGTCATGTTATAAACCAGCTCTTCTTCCTGCGACTCATAGGTCATCAGCACCGGATAGGCATAGCCCGCGGTCCGAACGCCATCGGTGCCGTCGATCTCGGCGCCCACCGTGGCCAGCATCGGGGAAAAGAACGGCGCAACGCTCTGCATCCGCTCAAGCGCCTCGGTGTTGTCGGGGTCGATCGGCGGCCAGTAGACGCCGCGCGGCCCCGACGCCGCTTCATAGGCGCGGCCCGAATTGGTCGAGGCAAAGGCCGCATCGGTGCTGCCGTCGATCATGCCTTTCCAGCTGTCGCCGAAACCGCCGAACTCGACCACCTCGACATCGTCCCATGTGAGGCCGCCATAGGCGAGATAGGCCTCGTTGTTGGTGTTGAGCGAGGGCGCGCCCTTCACGACGCTCACCCGCATGCCCTTGAGATCGGCATAGGTAAAGCCTTCGCAGCCGGGCTTGCCCGCCTTCTCACAGGCCTCGGCCGCGACCGCCAGCGAAAGCCCCACGGTGCCGCCATTGTTGGCCGCCAGAACCCGCACCGGTTGCGGTCCCCAGTTCTTGGCACCGAACTGGAACACGCCTTCCTGGGCCATGAACGATCCGCCCACGCCATTGGCCGAAAACTGAACCTTGCCCTGGCGGATGGGCTCGGTGCGGGCGATATCGTTCTTGCCGGGCAGAACCCGCAGGTTCACACCCGCATCCTGAAGCGCCGCGCCGATCGCCACCGACTGGTTGTAACCGGCCGACCCCGTGCCATAGGCTGTCCAGGTCACCTGCCCGGGCAGATCGACCTCTTGTGCCATGATCGGCGCACCCATCAGGCAAAGCGCCATCGTCATTGAAATCTTGTGCATGTTTTCCTCCCTGGTTGGCTTTGCTCGCACCCGACGGGTACAATCAAATCCACTCAAATGTCCGCTGCGCGGGGCCGTCCTGTCAATCTCGTGGCGTTCTTACGTGACGTGACAGGCGTGACGGCACCGAAATACCGGTCCGGGCCGCCTTCGCTGGTCGGATGCGCGTTCGATCACGCCCGGCGGGACCGTGGCGAGCGATCTGCGGAGGCCTGATTCGCCACGGTCCAGCGCCCCGGAACGACCGGTATCAATTTACCGTGCGCCTTTGCGCCGATATCTGCACATCCACTTGGGATTGGTTTCCGCATGGTCTATGTTGGCTGCGAGAGCAGGGCGAAAAAATGACATCGTATTTCATCAGGACATGGCTGGTCTGTTGCGCCCTCACCCTGGGCGCCGCACCGGGCGTGCAGGCGCTGGAAAATGTCGATCTGCGCGTCTCCGGTCCACAATCCGAGGCGCTGGGCGATGCGCTGCGCGCGAATTCGGTGCTGCGCAGCCTCTTGGGCAATCCCGAAGCCACCACCTCCGACATCCTCGCCGCCGCGCGCGGCGATTATGCCCGGCTGGTCGAGGTGCTCTATTCCGAAGGCTATTACTCGGTCGAGGTCAGCATCCTGATCGACGGGCGCGAAGCGGCGCTGATCGACCCGTTTCGCGCCCCGGAGCGGATCGACAATGCGGAAATCACGGTCGATCCCGGGCGGTTGTTCCGTTTCGGCGCCGTGCGTGTCGAACCCCTGGCAGGCGCACGCCCCTTGCCCGACCGCTTCCGCCCGGACGCGCCCGCGCTCGCCTCCGTCGCGCGCGAAGCGACGCGCGCGGCGGTGAACGACTGGCGCAAGGCCGGTCATGCCAAGGCGCGCATCACCGACCAGCGCGTTCTCGCCCGCCATGACAGCGCCCGGCTCGATGTCGATGCGACCATCGCGCCGGGCCCGCGCGTGCGCTTCGGCGATGTGACCGTGACCGGGCAAAGCGCCGTGCGCGCGTCGCGTGTGCGACGAATCGCCGGCCTGCCGCGCGGCGAGACCTATGACCCCGACGCGGTCGACAAGGCCGCCGCCCGCTTGCGCAAGGTCGGCACCTTCTCCTCGGTGCAAGTGAACGAGGCCGAAACCGTCACCCCCGATGGCGCGCTGGACATGGAAATCGCCGTGGTCGATCGCCGCCCGCGTCGGATCGGCGGCGGGCTTGAATATTCAAGCTTCGACGGTCTGACCCTGTCGGGCTACTGGCTGCATCGCAACCTGCTTGGCGGGGCCGAGCACTTTCGCGTCGATGGCGAGATCGCCCAGATCGGCGGCACCGGCCAGGGCACTGATTATTCGCTGTCCTTCCGCTTCGAGCGCCCCGCCGTCTATGGCCCCGACACGCTCTTCTTTGTCGAATCCGGGCTGATCTACAGCGACGAGCCACGCTTTCTGGAGGAAAAGTTCCGCTTCACCACAGGGGTTTCGCGCGAGTTCAGCGACACGCTCTCGGGCGACCTGGGCATCGGCTATGAATATGCCCGGATCACCGACCGCTATGCCCCCACGATCACACGGCGCGAAATGCAATTGCTGAGCCTGCCCCTGTCGCTGACCTTCGACAATCGCGACGACCCGCTCGACGCGTCGCGCGGGGTCTTTGCCCGCGCCGGACTGACGCCGTTCTATGAAACCTTCGATGCTCAGCCCGGCGCGCATGCCACGCTCGATCTGCGCTCCTATCGCGCGCTGGGCGAATCCGGCAGCACGGTTCTGGCCGGGCGGTTGCAGCTTGGCGCGCTGGTCGGCCCGAACGCACAGGCCGCGCCGCCCGACATGCTGTTCTATTCCGGCGGCGCGGGCACGGTGCGCGGCCAGCCCTACAAATCGCTCACCGCCGATTACGGCGGGGTGAAACTCGGCGGGCGCAGTCTTGCCACCCTCTCGGGCGAGCTGCGCTTTCCTGTCGGTGACCGGCTCGGCCTTGCCGCCTTCGCCGATGCGGGCTTCGTCAGCGGCGGGTTTTTCGAGGATGGCGACTGGCACGCCGGCGCCGGGCTGGGGGTGCGCTACAAGACCCCGGTCGGGCCGATCCGCGTCGATCTGGCCGGTCCTGTCGCCGGGAACACCGGCGGCGGGGTGCAACTTTACATCGGGATCGGGCAGGCATTCTGATGCGGTTTCTGGCGATAGTCCTGGCCCTCCTGCTTCCGCTCGGCGCGCTTGCACAAGACAGCGAACGTGACCGCGGTTTCATCCAGGGTCTGCTCGAAGACGCGCTCTCGGCACCGGGGCGCAGCATCCGCATGGAAGGTTTCGCCGGGGCGCTGAGTTCGCGCGCGACGATCGAGCGGATCACCGTCACCGACCCCGAGGGCGTGTGGCTCACCGCCTCCGACCTGGTGCTGGTCTGGAACCGCTCCGCCCTGTTGCGCGGCCAGATCGCCATCGACGAGATCACCATCGGCCAGATCGAGTTGCCGCGCCAGCCCGCGCCCGCCAAGAACGCCATGCCCAGCCCCGAGGCCAGCGGCGCCTTCGCCCTGCCCGACCTGCCCGTTTCGGTCGATATCGCCAAGCTCGAGATCACCCGGGCCGAGCTTGGCGCAGAGATTCTCGGTCAGGACGCCGCGCTTTCGGTCACCGGCAAGGCGTCGCTCGCGGGGGGCGAGGGCGCAGCATCGCTAGCCGTCAAGCGGCTCGACCGCCCCGGGCAATTCACCCTTGAAGGCGCATTCGACAATTCAACGCGCGACCTGCGCATCGACCTCGCCCTCACCGAACCCGAAAACGGCCTCGCCGCCAACCTTCTGGGCCTGCCCGGACGCCCCTCGGTCGCGATGACCCTGCAAGGCGACGACCCGATCACCGATTTCACCGCCCGCATGCAACTTGCCAGTGACGGACAGGACCGCCTGTCCGGCACCGTGAACCTGAGCACCGACGCGGATGGCGCGACCGGCTTCGACGCGGCCCTTGACGGCGATCTGGCGCCGGTGCTCCTGCCCGAATTCGCCGCCTTCCTCGGCGACCGGGTCACGCTCGACGCGCGCGGCGAACGTGACGCGGATGGCGGTTTCCGGCTCGACCGGCTCAATATCGCCACCGCCGCGATGCAGATCACCGGCACCGCCGAGATCGGCGCCGATGGCTGGCCGCGCAAACTGATGCTCGACACCGCGATCACCCCGCCGACCGGCGACAGCGTGGTCCTGCCCCTGCCCGGCCCGCGCACGACGATCAGATCGGCCAATCTCGTGGCGCGTTTCGATGCGACCTCGGGCGACGAATGGCGCCTCGACGGCACCGCAAGCGGGATCGAACAGGACGGATTGCGCATCGGGTTGGCCGAACTCGCCGGCTCCGGGCGCATCCTGCGCGCGGCGCAAAGCGTGTCCGGCGCGCTCCTGTTCGAACTCGACGGGCTGGCCGCCCCGGCGAATCCCGCCCTCGCCCGCGCCCTGGGCCAAAGGCTGCGCGGCGGGGTCGATTTCGGCTGGTCCACCGACGCGCCCCTGCGGCTGCGCAACCTGGCGCTCCGCGGGGCCGATTACGGGCTGGGCGGCACCGTCACGATCAGCGCGCCGGGCGAGATCGGCGCGCTCACCGTGGTGCCCGACCTACGGCTCGACGCGGACGATCTCGCCCGTTTTGCCGGGCTGGCCGGGATCGACCTCGGCGGGCGCGCCGACCTTGCGATCTCGGGCCAGGTCGAACCGCTGACCGGGCGCATGGCGCTGCGCTTTGACGGGCAGACGCAGGACCTCACGACCGGGATTGCCCGGCTCGACCCGCTGCTCACCGGTCAGGGCCAACTCGCCCTCGCGGTTGAGCGCGACGAATCCGGCCTGCGCGTCGATCCGTTCTCCATCGCGACCGATCACGCCCGGATCGACGGCAAGGCCGACCTCGCCAGCGGCAACAGCGATGTGACCCTCACCGCCCGCCTGCCCCAACTCGCCCGCGCCCTGCCCGGGCTCGACGGCGCGGCGGAATTGACAGCCAAGGCCGAACAACAGGGCGAGGTCTGGACCCTCAGCGCCGACAGCACCCTGCCCGGTGAGGCGCAGATGACATATCGCGGCACCGTCACCGGCGACGGGGTGGAACGCTTGCTGGCCGATGGCACCCTCACGGCCGAGATCGGGCGGCTGGCCGCGTTTACCACCCTCGCCCAGCGCCCGCTTGCAGGTTCGGTGACCCTCACCGCCAAGGGCAACGCGGACCTTCTGGCGCAAAGCTTCGACATCACCGCAAAGGGCCAGACCCGGGCGCTCGATATCGGCCTGCCGGCGCTGACCGCGCTCCTGCGCGCGCCAACCCGCTTCGACCTCGCCGCCAATCGCGACGCCAATGGCCGCCTGACCCTTGACCGGCTTGCCCTGACCTCACCCGCCCTCGATGCCTCGCTCGATGGCGCACTCGGCCCCGAGGACGGCCGGTTCGACTATCGCCTCGCTCTCACCGATCTTGGGCAACTCGTCCCCGAGTTGCCCGGCGCCGCGCGCCTCTCGGGCAGTGCCCGCAAGACCGGCGCGCGCTGGCAGATCGACACCCGGGGAGAAGGGCCGGGCGGCATCACGCTTGCCCTCAACGGCACGGTGGCCGAGGACGCCACCCGCGCCGATCTGGGCGTGACCGGCACGGTGCCGCTGGCGCTGGCCAATGCGCGGCTTTCGGGACAGGCGCTTTCCGGGCTCGCCCGGCTCGACCTTGCGCTCAACGGCCCGCTGGCGCTGAACTCGCTCTCGGGGCGCATCAACGTCGACGACGCAAGGCTGTCGCTTCCCGCACAGGCCGTCGCGCTCGACCGCATCCGCGGTCAGGTCGATCTGAACTCCGGGGCGGCGCAGGTGGCCCTCGATGCCGACGTCTCGACCGGCGGGCAGGTCCGGCTGCGTGGCCCGGTCACCCTCTCGCCGCCCTTTCAGGCCGAGCTTGCCGTGACCCTCACCGATGTCACCCTGCGCGATCCCTCGCTGTTCGAGGTGGTGCTCGATGGCGCGCTGTCGGTCGATGGGCCACTCACAGGCGGGGCACGGATCGGCGGTCAGATCGGCCTGCGCCACACCGAATTTCGCATCCCGCAACTTGGCCCCTCCTATTCGCCGCTCGACGGGTTGCGCCATTTCCGCCCAGCCAGTGCGGTCCAGCGCACCCTGCGCTATGCCGGGCTAAGCCAGAATGGTGACGAACCCCGGGCCAACATGGCCGATTTTCCCCTCGACATCCTGATCTCGGCCCCCAATCGCCTGTTCGTGCGCGGGCGCGGGCTCGATGCCGAACTGGGCGGGTCCGTGCGCCTGACCGGCTCGACCAATGACATCGTGCCGGTCGGCCAGTTCAACCTGATCCGCGGGCGGCTCGACCTTCTGGGCCAGCGGCTGAACCTGACCGAAGGCAGCCTCACCATGCGCGGCAGTTTCGATCCGGTGATCGCCTTCGCCGCCACTTCGCAGGTCGAGGAATTCGCCGTTTCGCTGCGTCTCGACGGGCTGGCCTCGGCACCCGACCTCACCGTCACATCGGTGCCCGACCTGCCCCAGGAAGAGGCGTTGTCGCTGTTTCTCTTCGGGCGCGACGTGACCCGCATATCGGCTTTCCAGGCGGTGCAACTCGCCGCCGCGATCCGCACCCTGTCGGGGCAGGGCGGCACCGGCCTCACCGACGGGCTGCGCCGGTCGCTGGGCGTTGACGATCTCGATATCGGGATGGATGACGACGGCACCACGCAGGCCCGCGTGGGCAAATACATCTCGGACAACATCTATACTGACGTCACCGTCAAGGGCGACGGCACCAGCCAGATCAACCTCAACCTCGAAGTCAACCGCCGCACCACGGTCCGCGGCCGTCTGGGCAGCGATGGCAACAGCGGCATCGGCATCTTCTTCGAACGCGACTACTGAGCCGCTTCGCCTTCACCCTGTCCCGCCTCACAACGGCCAGACGATCAACAGCAAGGGAATACTGACCGCGACGACGATAACCTCGAGCGGCAGGCCCATCCGCCAGTAATCGCTGAACCGGAACCCGCCGAGGCCAAGGATCAGGGTATTGTTCTGGTGTCCGATGGGGGTGAGGAAGGCACAGGAGGCGCCGATCGCCACGGCCATCAGGAAACTGTCGGCATTGACGCCCAGCGTCGCGGCGATGCTGAGCGCGATCGGGCACAGCACCGCGGCGGTGGCGGCGTTGTTGAGCACGTCCGACAGGAACATGGTGACGACGAGAACCACGGTCAGTGCCACGATGGCGTTGCCCTGTGCGATGCCGAAGACGAGGGCCTCTGCCAGAAGGGCCGCGGCGCCGGTGCTTTGCATGCCCCCCGCCACCGGGATGAGCGCGGCCAACAGCACGATCACCGGCCAGTCGATGGCGGTATAGACCTCGCGCGGCGGCACCGTGCGCAGCACCATCGAGGCGATGACGCCGAGTGTGAACGCCGCTGCAGCGGGCAAGAGGCCCAGCGTCACGATGGCGATGGCGCCCAGCATGATCGCCACCGCAATGATCGCCATGCGCTTGTCGGGGATGCGAAGGTCGCGCACGCCCAGTGGCACGCAGCCGGTATCGTTGATGAATTCCGACATCATCTCTGACGGGCCCTGCATCAGCAGCAAATCGCCCGACTTGAGCTTGAGCGTGCGCAGCCGCGCCCGCGGCGGGTGGCCGTGGCGCGACACCGCCAGCAGGTTGAGCCCATAGCGCGTGCGCAGGCGGATATCGCTGGCGGATCGCCCGACGATGGTGGAGCCGGGCAGGATGGCCAGCTCGCGTAGAACGATGTCCCCATCGCGCCCGTCGCTGTCGTCTTTGTCGGCCTCTTCCTTCTCGGCTGACGGTGCATCCTTCTCGCCGGAGTCTTCTGCCTTGGCAGAAGCGCCGTCGGCATCCTCGGGCGCGGGTGTGATCTCGTCATCGAGCTTGATGTCGAACACCGACAGCGCCTTGGCCAGCGCATCCACATCCGACTCGAGCACGAGGATATCCCCGGCCGCGATGCGCCGCCCGCCATGCGGCGCGGTCAGGCGCACCTCGTTGCGCACCATGGCCACGATCTGGGCATCGCTTTCCTCGATCCCGCGCTCGAACCCGCGCAGGGTCAGGCCGATCGCCTTGCTTTTCTCGGGCACCCGAAGCTCGGTCAGGTAATGGCCGGTCTCGAATTCCTCGCTGGTGACGGGTTTGCGCGCGGGCACCAGCAACCAGCCGATCAGCGCGATGAAGGCCACCCCCGCGATTGCGACGGCCGCTCCGATCGGCGCAAAGTCGAACATGCCGAAATGGCCCAGCCCGGCCTCGTCCCGGAACCCCGAGACAATCAGGTTGGGCGGCGTGCCGATCAGGGTGGTCATGCCGCCCAGAATGGTCCCGAACGAAAGCGGCATCAGCACCTGCCCCGGCGTCAGGTCGAGCCGATCCGAGAGTTGCACTGCCACCGGCATCAGAAGCGCCATCGCGCCCACGTTGTTCATGAAACCCGACAGCGCCGCCCCGAGGCCCATCAGCATCGCCATGCTGGTCAGCCGCCCGCCCTCGCGCGGCAGCACGCCCCGCGCGATCCAGTCCACCGCGCCGGTGTTCTTCAGGCCCTGGCTCAACACCAGAACGCAGGCCACGGTGATCACCGCCGGGTGCCCGAACCCGGCAAAGGCGTCGCCGGCCGGCACCAGACCGGCGATGACACAGGCCAACAGCGCCGCCAGCGCCACGATGTCATGCCGGAACCGGCCCCACAGGAACAGCGCCATGGTGGCCGCGAGAATGGAAAAGATCACTGCCTGTGGAATGGTCATGCGGCGGCCCCCTGCGTGTCAGCGGATGATGAACAGGTCCGAACGAGAGGTTCAACAGGGTTTTGCGCCGCTGCCTGCACGCCGGTGGTCAGACGACGGGTCATTTCGCCCCGCCCGGAACGGCGGCGTTAGCCGCCCGGGCAGCACACCATTGCCCGGCAGGCGATTTTTCGCAGAAAAATCTGCCGATAGGGGGCCGCCCCGTCGTGCCGGAGGCACGCCTTCGGCGTGACCGGGTGCTTTTGATGGGTCGCGCGTCGCTTCAAGCAGGGAACGACGTTGCAAGATAAACTGCCCAATGCTGACGCAAGGAGCACCCGACCGCGGCCCTGTGCTGCCCTATCGTCAGGCACGGTTCGAATTCGATTTGCCGTGACACGCTGGACCTCGGACGCCGAGGGCGCGCGGGATCACTCGCGCGGGGTGATCCGCCGGATCAGCCCTTCCTGCGCGACATTGGCGACAAGCCGCCCGTCGCGGGTGAAGATGCGGCCCCGGTTGAACCCGCGCGCCCCGCCCGACCAGGGGCTGTCCATCACGTAAAGCAGCCAGTCATCGGCGCGAAACGGCCCGTGAATCCACAGCGCATGATCGAGCGAGGCGAATTGCATGTCGGGATCGGCGAACGCCTTGGCATGGGCATAGGCCGAGGTGCCCAGCAGCCCGAAATCCGAGGCATAGGCCAGCGCCGCGCGATGCAGGTTCGCATCCTCGCCGATCGCGCCGGTGACCCGGAACCAGTAGCTTTGCTCGGGCGCGGCATCGCGGGTGAAGGGCGGGCGCGGGGTGACATGGCGCATTTCGATCGGGCGCGGCACCGAGAGCCATTTGAGGAACATCTCGGGCAGCTCGCCCTTGAATTCGGCGGCCAGTTCAAGCTCGCTCCTGAGGTCTTCGGGCGCGGGGACATCGGGCATGGCGTCCTGATGCGAAAGCCCCTCCTCCTCGACCTGGAACGAGGCGGCAAGGTTGAGAATGGGCTGGCCGTTCTGCACCGCGACCACGCGGCGGGTGGCGAAACTGCGCCCGTCGCGGTCACGCTCGACCTGGTAGAGCACGGGTTTGGTGGCGTCGCCGGGGCGCATGAAATAGCCGTGCAGCGAATGGTTGGCGCGGTCGTCCGGCACGGTGCGGATCGCCGCCATCAGCGCCTGCGCGATGACCTGCCCGCCGAAACTGCGCCCGCGCCCGCCGGGCGTGGCGATGCCGCGAAAGAAATTCTCCTCGACCTGTTCGACATCGAGCACCGAAACGAGACTGTCGGCAAGCTGCTGCGGGCTGGGGCGGGCTGTGTCTGTCATGCTGTGCGCAATCTCAATGGCCTATGATACGGGTCTCATGGCAGGCCGCGGCCGGAGTTTCAAGTTCAAGCACCGAATGCGACAGGTCGAAACGCGCCCGCAACAGCGACTTGAGGTCATGGCGCACCGCGTCCGGGTCGGCCCCGTCACACAGCACGACATGCGCCTCGAGCGCAGTTTCGTGTTCCTGCATGCGCCACAGGTGGACGTGATGAACCGTCCCGACCCCGTCGCAATCCTCCATCGCGGCGATCAGCGCGGAAAGGTCCGTATCCTCGGGGGCGCCCAGCATCAGGACGTTGATCACCGGCCGGATTTCGCGCGCCGCGTGCCACAGGATATAGGCCGCGATGAAAAGCGTCACGATCGGGTCGATGAGCCGCCAGTCGTAAAGCAGGATCAGCGTGCCCGCGACGATCACCGCGACCGATCCCATCGCATCGGCGAGATTGTGCAGAAACGCCGCCCGCATGTTCATCGAGTCTTTCGACAGCCGAAAGATCAGCATTGCCGTCACCGTGTCGATCACCAGCGCCAGCCCGGCAACGGTAACGACGATCCAGCCGGTGATCTCGACCGGGTTGAACAGCCGCTCGACCCCCTGCGCAGCAAGATAGAGCGCAATCACGATGAGCGTGGTATAGTTGATCAGCGCCGCCACCACCTCTGCCCGGCCATAGCCGAAGGTCATGGCTTCATCCGCCGGGCGGCGGGCAATGCGGCGGGCGAAAAAGGCGACAACCAGCGACAGCGCGTCCGACAGGTTGTGAATCGCATCCGCGATCAGGGCGAGACTGCCCGACACCACCCCCGCCACGATCTGCGCGAGGGTCAGCACGAGGTTGACCGCGATGGCGGCACCGACGCGGCGGTCGCCCTCGATCACCGAGGGGTCGGGGTGGTGATGTCCGTGGTGGTCATGTGGCATGGGCGCAGTAATGGCCGACCCGCCGCGAATTGCAAGGGCCCGCAGGCGTGGACTTAGCCCCGCACCACGTAGACCGAGCATTCGGCATGGGCCACCACATGGCTGGCCGTGGTGCCAAGCAGGTAATCCTGGATCTTCGGATTGGCCGACTCGATCACGATCAGGTCGACCTTCTGCTCATCGGCCAGCTTGACGATCTGGCGATGCACCGCGCCCTTGCGCACCATCAGCGTGACGTCGATGCCTTCCGCCGGATGGGCGACAAGGAATTTTTCCAGCTCGCCCGACCAGTATGCCGTCGAATCATAGATGTTGAGATTGCGCTCGAACTCGGGGGCGACGGTGGCAACGATAAGCCGCGCACCCCGGCGACGCGCCATCTCGACGGCCTCGTCATAGGCGGCGGTATCGACCTTCGCATGGCGCAGGTTGACGGGGCAGAGGATCAGCTTGGTTTCGCGGGTCATGGGGGCATCCTGGGGCAAGCGGCGGGGTCAGGATAGCCTGAAATAGCGGAATCGCGAAATCCCTGCCGCCTCACAGCGGCGGATCAGGGGCGGAAAACGGCGCGCGCGCGTTGCGTTAACCGATTTTACGCACCCGCCGCGCCCGATCTCCCGGCAGCCGGGCGGCAGCCGGATGTCACCCCCCGATTCCCGGCTAGAAAGCCGCGTTAACCCCGCCGGACGCACGGTTAACCCAAAAGGTCGATCAGGGACCGCCCCATCACCTGCGCGCTTTCCACCATATCGTCGATTCCGACATATTCATCGGGCTTGTGGGCAAGGTCCAGGATACCCGGCCCATAGGCGATGCAATTCTTCAACCGCCCGATCCGGTCGATATGTTTCTGATCGTAAGTGCCCGGAGAGACGACATAATCCGCCTCCTTGCCCATCACCTCGGAAATCGCGCGCGCGACCGATTGCACCACCGGCGCGCTCTTCTCGGTCATCGAGGGCAACACCCGCTGCAACTCGCGCACGTCAAACCTGAAATTCTCGCGCCGCCCCTGCACGGTCGTCAGCACGTTAAGGATTTCGGCCTGCACCTCGTCGATGTCCTCCTCGATCAGGAACCGCCGGTCGAGCACCATCCGGCAAGAATCCGGCACGCAAGGGCTTGGCAAACCTGTATAATCTTCCTCCTGCTCGTTCTCGCCGCCATGGATCGAGTTGATGTTGAGCGTCGATTGCTTCGCCCCCTCGGGCACCACCGGCATGTCCGTGCGCTTGGTCGCCAACAGCGGAAACAGGCTCGCCTCCATCTCCGCCATCACCGCCCCCATATGCCGCACCGCGCAATCGCCCAGGAACGGCATCGAGCCATGCGCGATCTCGCCATGGGTCTCGATCTCGGCCCACCACACGCCCCGATGGCCAAGGCAGATGCGGTCCTTGTTGAGCGGCTCCGGAATGATCACATGCTGCACGCGCTCCGGGGAAAAATACCCTTTTTCAGCAAGATAGGCGACGCCGCCAAAGCCGCCCGACTCCTCGTCCGCGGTGCCGCTGATCTCGATCGCGCCCTTGAAACCGGGGCAGACGGCAATGAAGGCTTCGGCCGCAATGATGCTCGCGGCAAGACCGCCCTTCATGTCACAGGCCCCCCGTCCATAGACCTTGCCGTCCTTCACCTCGCCGCCGAACGGGTCGGTGGTCCAGCCGCGCCCGACCTCGACCACGTCGATGTGAGAGTTGAAATGAACGCAATCGCCCGGCTGCGCGCCCTCTTTACGCGCGATTAAGTTCCATCGTGGATGCTTGTCGCTGTCACCGATCGCGCCCTCGGCGCGCACGAGTTCCGTCTGAAACCCGTGCCGCACCAGCCGCCGGTCCAGAAAATCACAGATCTCCCGGTAATTGTTACCGGGCGGGTTGAGCGTGGGAATCCGAATCAGGTCCTGCGTCAGTTCCACCAGATCGGCCCGCCGCGCCTCGATTTCCAGCATCAGTTTCTCGGCAAGATCCATCGCATCGCTCCCTGTTCGTTCGGCGCGATGATGCGCGCGACAGGCGGCAAAGTGCAACCCCGCCAGGCGCGGTTTCAGCCCATCAGATCACCGGACAGGCCCGTCACGATCGCGTTTGAGTGATTCGATTTTCGCATCCAGCGCCTCCAGCCGCGACAGTACCTCGTCGCGATAGGCATCTGTATTGGCCACATCCTCCTCGTGATGCGCCTCCTGCATCGAATTGACGATGAGACCGACAACAAGATTCACCACCGCGAATGTGGTGACAAGGATGAACGGCACGAAAAATGCCCAGGCGTGGGGATAGACCTCCATCACCGGACGCACGATCCCCATCGACCAGCTTTCCAGCGTCATGATCTGAAACAGCGAATAGGCGCTGCTGCCCAGATCGCCGAACCATTGCGGAAAGCTCTCGGAGAAAAGCTTGGTCGCCATCACCGCCGCGATGTAAAAGATCAACCCCATCAACAGAAAGACCGATCCCATCCCCGGCACCGCGCGGATGAACCCCTCGACCACCCGGCGCAGCGACGGCGCGACCGACACCACCCGCAACACCCGCAGGATGCGCAGCGCCCTGAGCGCGGTAAAGCCCTGCCCGACAGGGACAAGCGCGATACCGACGATCACGAAATCGAAGATGTTCCAGCCATTGCGAAAGAACCGCGGCCCATGCGCCACGAGCTTCATCGCAATCTCGACGAAAAAGATTGCAAGACACGCCGCATCAAGTGTCAGGATCAGCGGCCCGACGGCCTCCATAATCGGCTTTGACGTCTCAAGCCCGAGGATCACCGCGTTGAAGATGATCACTGCGGTAATGAAGGTGACGAAACGCGGATGCTCGACTAAACGCGCAAGGCGCTGACGCATGGGTTTATCCTTCGGCACTCAGAAGCGCGGGCAAGCCCTCGCGATAGCTGGGATAAAGCAGGCGTACACCCAACTCGTCCTTGATCCGCCCGTTCCGCACCCGCTTGGATTCGGCATAGAAGGACCGCGCCATCGGCGTCATCTCGGCCTCGGCGTAATCCTCTTCGGGGGGCAGCGGCAGGCCCAGCAATTCGGCGGCATGGGCCAGCACATCCTGCGGCGGGGCCGGGTCATCGTCACAGACATTGTAGACCGCACCGGGGTTCGGCCGCGCGATCGACGCGGCCAGAATCTGCGCAATATCATCGACATGGATGCGCGAAAATACCTGCCCCGGCTTGATGATGCGGCGCGCCGTGCCCCGGCGCACCTTGGCGAACGGGCCCCGCCCGGGGCCATAGATGCCGGCCAGGCGAAAGATATGCAGCGGCAGGCCGGTCTCCTGCCATTGCGCCTCGGCCTCGACGCGGTGACGCCCCCGCTCGGTGGACGGGGTCAGCGGCGTGGCCTCATCGACCCACCCGCCCTGGTGATCGCCGTAAACCCCGGTGGTCGAAAGGTATCCCACCCATTCGAGCCTCGGGGCAATCCGGACGATGTCGGAACCCAATTCCGCGATCACCGGATCGCCAGTCTCGTCCGGCGCCGCAGAAAGCAGCAGATGCGTGGCCTCGGCCAGCGCCGGGCGCGGATCATCACCCGGCCAGATCAGCGGAGTCACACCCTCCGCCGCGATCCGATCCCGCTTTTCGGGCTTGCGCGTGGTGCCGAAAAGCCGCCAACCCCGTGGCGCCAGAAGGCGCGCCAGCGCAGATGCGGTAAAGCCGTGACCAAAGGTGAAAAGCGTGCCTGTCATGGCTGCATACCTGCGGTCTGACCGGTTCGATTGCAAGGGCGGGAATGACAGATCACCGCCCCGTGCCCTGTGCCAGCCGGCGCGCCGCGCGCAATTGCCGGAACATCGACACGGTATAAAGCACAAGCGCCGCCCAGATCATCGGAAAGGCGATCATCCGCGCCCGCCCGAACTCTTCCCCGAAGACGAAAACACCGATCAGCATGATCATGGTCGGAGCGGTATATTGCAGGATGCCGATGGTCGACAGCCTGAGCAGCTTGGCCCCGTTGGCATAGAAGAGAAGCGGCACGGCGGTCACGATCCCACAGCCCAGCAGCAGGCCGATATCGGCCGCACCGGTGAAATGGCTCTCACCCGCCGCCGTAAGCCATCCAACGTAAATCAGCGCCGGCGGCGTGAGGATCAGCACTTCGAGCAGGAAACCCTGGTTGGGGCCGATCGGCAGCCATTTCTTGAAAAAGGCATAGAACCCCCATGACAGGGTCAGGCCCAACGCCGCCCAGGGCACCCGGCCATTGTCGATGGTCAGGACCAGGACCGCCAGCGCGGCCAGCGCAATGGCGACGATCTGCATCCGCGCCAGCCGCTCGCCGAGCAGCACGGCCCCCAGGAAGATCGAGAAAAGCGGGTTGATGTAATAGCCCAGCGCCGCGTCAAGCGCATGGTTGGTCGCGATGGCCCACACATAGATCGCCCAGTTCACCGAGATAAGCGCGGCGGTGACACAACCCATGGCCAGCATGCGCGGATCGCGCAGCGCGATGCGGATGCTGTCGGTCCGGCCCAGCACGATCAGAAGACCACCGGCCACCGGCACCGACCACAGGATGCGATGCGCCACGACCTCCACCGCCGGAATATGCGACAAGAGCTTGAGATAGAGCGGCAGGAACCCCCAAAGACCATAGGCGGTGAGCGCAAAGGCAAGGCCCTGCGGCGTATCGCGGTCGTCTGGCCTTTGGGATGTCTGAATCATCGGTCGCTCTCCCCGCCAATGGGCTTAACCGCAGTTTCGGGGATGTTCCAGTGCCCGCGGCCCCCCCTCTGGCGCACGGGGTGGGCGGGCGGGCGTGCGCCAGAGGGGGCGTGGGTCAGTTCCACCCGCTCGTGAAATATTCCTTTGAAATTTCACATGACTCGCGCATGCTGAAATCCATAGCCATTTTTTTCATGGAAGAGTCGATGCGCCACGATCCGCCTGTTCCCGCCACGCTGGGCGCCGATATCCGCGCTGTGCGCAAGTCGCGCGGCCTCACCCTGAGCGAACTGGCGGCACGGCTGGGCCGGTCGGTCGGCTGGTTGAGCCAGGTCGAGCGCGATCTTTCACAACCCTCTGTCACCGACCTGCGCCACATCGCCGCCGCTCTCGACACGACGGTGTCTCTGCTCTTCGGCCAGGCGCCCGCCCCGGCGCATGAGGCTGGCCATATCGTTCGCGCCGCGTCGCGCCGCCCGGTCGGCAATCGCGATGCCGGGCTGATCGAGGAACTGCTCTCGCCCGATCTGACCGACGATTTCGAAATGGTTCATTCGACCTTCCTGCCCCATTCGCGCATCGGCGAACGCGTCACCCGCCCGACACAGGAACTGGGCTATCTGATCTCGGGACGCCTCGATCTCGTCATCTCGGGCCGCCGCTTCACCATCCACCCGGGCGACAGCTTCCGCATCCGCAACGAGCCCTTTGAATGGATCAACCCCTATGACGAACCGGCCGTGGCGATCTGGGTCATCGCCCCGCCGGTCTATTGAGGTCAGAGCAATGATCACCGGAAACTGCCTCTGCGGCGCCTGCCGCTTCGAGACCGACGCGCCCCCGCGCGGCCCGTCGATGTGCCATTGCAGCCAGTGCCGCCGCCAATCGGGCGGGATCTGGTCCTCGGCCCATGTCGAGCGTTCCGCGCTGCGCATCACCGGCCCGGTCAAATGGTTCGCGTCAAGCGCGACAGCCCGGCGCGGTTTTTGCCCCGCATGCGGCAGTTTCCTGTTCTGGGAGGACACCGGTGAGGACACGTGCAGCTTTGCGCTTGGCACCATTTCAAACCCGACCGGGCTCAGCCTCGAAAAGCACATCTTCACCGCCGACAAGGGTGATTACTATGACATCGCCGATGGCCTGCCGCAAAAGGAATAGCCCATGTTAGAGACGCTTTCGGCGATGGACCCGACCACGATTGCCGCCTTTGCCGGTGCCGGACTCCTTCTCAATCTCACGCCCGGTTCGGATGTCATGTTTGCCTCGGCCTCAGGGCTATCCGGCGGGCCGAGGGCGGGCATCGCGGCGGCGGCGGGCATCTCGCTGGGCGGGCTGGTCCATACCGCGCTGGCCGCTTTCGGCCTCGCCGCGCTCATCGCCGCCAGCCCCGTCGCTTATGACGCGATCCGCTGGCTCGGCGCGGGTTACCTGCTGTTTCTCGCGGTCCGAACATGGCGCGCGACGCCCGATACCGGCCAGAAAACCGGCGCAGACAGTCTCTATACCGCCTTCAGACGCGGATTTCTGACCAACATGCTCAACCCGAAAGTGGCAATCTTCATTCTCGCCCTTCTGCCCCAATTCACCGACCCCGCCGCAGGCCCGATCTGGCATCAGATCCTGATCCTCGGCACCATATTTGCCGCCACCGGTTTCTGCATCACGTCGGGCTATGGCGCCACGGCGGGGCTTTTGCGCTCGGTTCTCGGCCGGGTCTCCGCCACGCTGAACCGGATCACCGCACTTGTTTTCGGGGCGCTCGCCGCCCGTCTTGTCTGGGAGTGAACCTCGTGTCCGATTTCCCCACCACCGCCCGCGTCGTCATCATCGGCGGCGGCGTTGTCGGCGCTTCGGCGCTCTATCACCTGGCCCGGGCCGGCTGGCGCGACTGCGTTCTGCTCGAAAAGAATGAACTGACCGCCGGTTCGACATGGCATGCCGCCGGAAACGTGCCCACGTTTTCGACCTCGTGGTCGATCATGAACATGCAGCGATACTCGACCGAACTGTACGCTGGCCTTGGCGATGCCGTCGATTACCCGATGAACTACCATGTCACCGGCTCGATCCGCCTGGCACATTCGCGCGAACGGATGCAGGAATTCGCGCGCGCCCGCGGCATGGGCCGCTATCAGGGTATGACCCTCGACATCCTCTCGCCGCAGGAGGCACAGGCGCTCTATCCTTTCCTCGAGACCCATGACCTGGAGGGCGCGCTCTTTGATCCAAATGATGGCGATATCGACCCCGCCCAGCTGACCCAGGCGCTGGCCAAGGGTGCGCGCGACATGGGGGCCCGCATCCTGCGTTTCACCCCCGCCACCGGCGTCTCGCGCGAAAATGGCGAATGGATCATTCACACCGAAAAGGGCAGTATCAGGGCCGAATTCGTGGTCAACGCCGCCGGCTATTATGCCCAGCGCGTCGGCGAATGGTTCCGCCCCTTCGGCGGGCGCCGCGTGCCGATGATGGTGATGAGCCATCAATATCTTCTGACCGAGGAAATCCCCGGGATCGAGGCCTGGACCAGCGAGACCGGGCACAAGCTGCCACTGCTGCGCGATGTCGATGTCTCCTACTATCTCCGGCAGGAGAAAAACGGCTTCAACATCGGCCCTTACGAACCCGATTGCCGCGCCCACTGGGCCTCGCCGGACGATCCCATGCCCGATGATTTCTCGTTCCAGCTCTACCCCGACGATCTCGACCGTATCGAAGATATCGTCGCCGATGCCATGGCCCGCGTGCCCGCCGCCGGATCCGCCGGAATCTCGCGCATCATCAACGGGCCGATCCCCTACACGCCCGACGGCAACCCGCTCATCGGGCCGATGCCCGGTGTCCCCAACGCCTTCGAGGCCTGCGTCTTCACCTTCGGCATCGCCCAAGGCGGTGGCGCGGGCAAGGTGCTGGCCGAATGGATCACCGAAGGCGCGACCGAATGGGACATGTGGTCCTGCGATCCGCGCCGTTTCACCGGATACACGGATCACGCCTATTGCGTCGCCAAGGGCAAGGAAGTCTACGGTCACGAATACGCCATGCATTTCCCCTGGCACCGCTGGCCCGCCGGGGCCGGCCAGAGACTGTCGCCGCTGCATGAGCGCATCACGGCGCTGGGCGGGCAGATGGGCGCCTATAACGGCTGGGAACGCGCCAACTGGTTCGCCCGACCCGGCGACGACCTGTCTCCCGGTGCGACCCGCACATGGAATCGGGCCGGCCCGTGGGAACCACGCATCCGCGAGGAATGCGAGGCGGTGCGCGACCATGCCGGCGTCATCGCGATTTCGGGCTTTACCCGGCTGGCCGTCGAGGGTTCCGGCGCGCGCGCCCATGTCGATGCGCTCACCTGCTCGCAACTGCCGCGCCCGGGGCGCATCGGCCTTGCCTATTTCCCCGACGCGCGCGGCCGCGTCCTGACCGAGATGTCGGTGATCCCGCGCAGCGATGAGGAGGTCTGGCTGATCACCGCAGGCGCGGCCCAATGGCATGACCGCGACATTCTGCGCCCGGACCTGCCCGAAGGCGTCACCGTAAGCGACCGGAGCGAGAAATACGAATGCCTCCTGCTCACCGGTCCCGCCGCGCGCGACATCCTGGCCCCACTGACCGATGGCAACCTCTCCCTGCCCTGGCTCAGCGTGCAGGATGCCCATGTCTGCGGCATGGAATGCGTTCTGATTCGGGTGTCTTTCGCCGGGGAGCTGGGCTGGGAAATCCATTGCCCGATCACCGGAGCACCCGCGATCTGGGACGCAATCACGCAGGCCGGGGCCAGGCCGTTCGGCATGTGGGCGCTCGACGCGCTGCGCCTGGAAAAGGGCTATCGCGCGTGGAAAGGCGACCTTTCCACCGATTATACCCTGCTCGAAGGCGGGCTCGACCGCTTCGTGAAGCTCGACAAACCCCGGGACTTTCCCGGCAAACCCGCCCTCTTGGCCCAGAAACGGGAAGGCGTCGCCAAACGCTTCGTCACCCTCGTCGTCGATGCGGGCGATTGCGACGCGCCCTATATGTCCACCCTCTGGCATGACGGGCAGATCGTCGGTGAAACCACCTCGGGCGGATGGGGCTATCGCGTCGGCAAATCCATCGCCTTGGGCATGCTCAGGGTCGATCTGGCCACCCCTGGCACCGAGATCGAGGTCGAGATCTACGGCGCCCCCCACCGCGCCACAGTGCAAGCCGACCAATCGCTCTGGGATCCGCGGAACGAAAGGCTCAGGGCATGAGACTGCACCTTGGCGAAGGGGTCGTCGCCCTGGCCGTCGCGCTCGCGCTCGCGGCGGCATCATGGCTGGGCCTGTCCGAGATGCTGGGCGCGCATCCATGGTGGGCCGCACGCTGCGGCGTCTACGGGGCGGGGATCGGGTTCGCGACCTATCTCGTGCTGCGGGCCATGCGGCTGCGCCCCGCCCATCTGGTCCTGGCCGCGACCCTCTCACTTGCCATTGCCGTGATCACCGTGCGCATCAACAAGGGCGTTTTCGTCTCGGCCGCGGATTTCGATGCGAATGCCGGGCGCAACTGGTTTTTCGGCTGGATCGCCATCTGGGCCGCGCTGGCCCTGCTGATTCCGGCCAGCCTTGCCTCGCTCTTGGCCCGCAAGGATCGCCCATGATCACACCCATCCCCCATGGTCCCGGCTTCATCTGACCCGAAATACCTCGGGGGTCCGGGGGCAAGGCCCCCGGCGCTCTCGACGTCTCCAACAGGAATTGCGTCATGCCCAACCTCCCCACCCATGCCCGTATCGTCATCATTGGTGGCGGCGTCGTCGGATGCTCGGTCGCCTATCACCTGACGAAACTCGGATGGACCGATGTCGTCCTTCTGGAACGCAAGGCGCTCACGTCCGGCACCACATGGCATGCCGCGGGCCTGATCGGCCAGCTCCGCGCCACCGCCAACATGACAAGGCTCGCCCGCTACTCAGCCGAGCTCTACGCCAATCTCGAAGCGGAAACCGGCATCGCCACCGGCTTTCGCCAGGTCGGATCGATCTCGGTCGCGCTCACCGATGAGCGGCGCGAGGAACTGCTCCGCACCGCCGCCATGGCCCGCGCCTTCGATGTCCCGGTCGAGGAGATCTCGCCCGCCGAGGTAAAGACCCGTTACCCCCATCTCAATATCGAAGGCGTCACCGCCGGCGTCTGGCTGCCCACCGACGGGCAGGGCGATCCCGCCAATATCGCGCTGGCCCTGGCCCGGGGCGCGCGACAACGCGGCGCCGTAATCGAGGAACGCATATGTGTCACTGATATTGCCCCATCCGGTCCGCGCGTCACCGGGGTTCACTGGCGGTGCGAAGACGGCAGCCATGGCCATATCGGCTGTGACATGATCGTGAACTGTGCCGGCATGTGGGGGCATGAAGTGGGGCGCATGGCGGGGGTGAACGTGCCGCTGCAGGCTTGCGAACATTTCTACATCGTCTCCGAACCGATCGCGGGCCTGACACCGCTCCCGGTCTTGCGAGTCCCCGACGAATGCGCCTATTACAAGGAGGACGCTGGCAAGATCATGCTCGGCGCCTTCGAACCCGACGCCAAGCCCTGGGGCATGGACGGCATCCCCGCCGATTTCGAATTCGACCAGCTTCCCGAGGATATCGACCATTTCGAACCGATCCTCGCCGCGGCGATCCATCGCATGCCGATGCTGGCCGATGCCGGCATCCATACCTTCTTCAACGGCCCCGAAAGCTTCACCCCCGACGATGCCTATCATCTCGGCCTCGCCCCCGGGATGGACAATGTCTGGGTCGCCGCCGGGTTCAACTCGATCGGGATTCAATCCGCCGGCGGCGCGGGCCACGCGCTCAGCCTGTGGATGGATAGCGGCGAGAAACCCTTTGACCTTGGCGATGTCGATATCGCCCGGATGCAGCCGTTTCAGGGCAATCGCCGCTACCTTGTCGAACGCTCCCGCGAAACGCTCGGCCTGCTTTACGCCGATCATTTCCCCTATCGCCAGAAATCCACCGCGCGCGGCATCCGGCGCACGCCGATTCATGAACATCTCAAGGCCCGGGGCGCGGTCTTCGGCGAACTGGCCGGGTGGGAGCGCGCCAACTGGTTCGCCGATCCCGGTCAGGACCCCGCCTATCGCTATTCATGGAAGCGCCAGAACTGGTTCGACAACGCCGCACGCGAACACATGGCGGTGCGCAGGAATGTCGGGCTTTACGACATGTCGAGCTTTGGCAAGATCCGCATCGAAGGCCCCGATGCCGAAAGCTTCCTCAACCGCATGTGCGGCGCCAGCATGTCGGTGCCGGTGGGCCGGATCGTCTATACCCAGATGCTGAACGCGAACGGCGGGATCGAAGCCGATGTCACCGTCACCCGCCTCTCGGAAACCGCCTATCTGATGGTCACGCCCGCCGCCACGCGGCTGGCCGATGAAACCCGCCTCAGGCGGCATCTGGGCGATGTCAGGGTCACGATCACCGACATGACCGCCGCCGAGGCGGTGCTCGCGATCATGGGTCCGAACGCGCGCCAACTCCTGCAATCGGTCTCGCCCGACGGTTTTTCCAACGCGGTCAACCCCTTTGGCACCGCGCAACAGATCGAGTTGGGCATGGGCCTCGCCCACGCGCATCGTGTCTCCTATGTCGGCGAACTGGGCTGGGAGATCTATGTCGGCTCAGACATGGCCGCCCATGCCTTTGAAACGATCTGGCAGGCCGGGCAGGACATGGGATTGAAGCTCTGTGGCATGCACATGATGGATTCGTGCCGCATCGAAAAGGCGTTTCGCCATTTCGGACATGACATCACCCCCGAGGATCACGTGATCGACGCCGGCCTGGGCTTTGCCGTGGACCTCGCCAAACCCGATTTCATAGGCAAATCCGCCGTCGCCGCGCGCAAGGAGACCGGGCCGCAGCGGCGCATGGTGCAATTCCTGCTGCAAGACCCCGAGCCGCTTCTCTACCACAACGAACCGATCCTGCGCGATGGCGAGATCGTCGGCCATCTTTCATCGGGCGCCTATGGTCATGCGCTGGGCGGGGCAGTCGGCATGGGCTATGTCCCCTGCCCGGGCCAAAGCGCGGTGGATGTGCTCGCATCCGAGTATCGAATCGACGTCATGGGGCGGTCTGTGCCCGCCACCGCCGCGCTCAGGCCGCTTTATGATCCTGATGCCACGCGCACCCGGGCCTGACCCGCGCACCGGCACCGCTCTCAGGCACCATAGGGCACCCAGATCGTCTTGACCTCGGTGGCGGCATCAAGAAAGGTGCGGCCCTCGCCCTCCGGAGCGAACCAGTCTCTGACAAGGCCATTATTGACCCATGTGCGCTTGAGATTGCTCACGCTCTCGCGCTCGATCAGGCCGGAAATATCCGAGGACGAGAACGACCAGACCGCATCGACATCCATATGCGCCGCCATCACCGGGGCCAGTGCCTCATGCGTGCCGGTGAGGATATTGGCCACCCCGCCGGGCACGTCCGAGGTGTCGAGAACCTGATAGAAATCGGTCCCGACAAGGGGATAGGGTTCGCTCGCCACCAACACGACACGGTTGCCCATTGCCAGCGCCGGCCCCATCACCGACACCAACCCCAGAAGCGGCACCTCGTCAGGACAGAACGCCCCGATCACCCCCACCGGCGCGCGCATGGCCAATGCGATGCCCCGGATCGGCACCCCATGCGCCTGCCCGTCGAACTTGTCGGCCCAGGCGGCATAGGTAAACAGCCGCTGGATGCTGGCCTCGACCTCCTTGTCGCCGCTGCGCCCGCCTTTCATCGCGTCGATACGCCGGGCAAACTCGCTGGCGCGGGCCGACAGGTTCTCGGCCATGTAATAAAGGATCTGCGCCCTTTGATGCCCGCTCGTGCGGGCCCACGCTCCGGCGCTGCGCGCAGCCTCGACCGCGTTCCGCAGATCCTTGCGGTTGGCCTCGGGCACCTGCCCCAGGAGCTTGCCTTTCGGGTCATGAACGGCGCGGGAATAACCGCCATCGGGCCGCGCCTGCTTGCCCCCGACATAGAGTTTCGGGGTGCGGTCGATGCCTTCGATGGACCCGCTTTCGCCCGTGTTAGGCTCGATTCTGGCAAGAGTACGCGCCGCGCGCCGCTTCGGTCGCGTATAGGCCGCCAACCCTTCCCAACCACCTTCGCGACCAAAACCGCTTTCCCGCACGCCCCCGAACCCGGCGGCGGCGTCGAACATGTTGGACCCGTTGACCCAGATCACGCCCGCCTCGATCTGCGGTGCGATATCCAGCGCGAGGTTCACATTCTCGCTCCAGACACTCGCCGCCAGCCCATAGCGCGTGTTGTTGGCCAGCTGCACCGCCTCTTGCGGCGTGCGAAACGTGGTCGAGACCAGAACAGGGCCGAAAATCTCCTCCTGCATCAGGCGATGCGACGGCGCCAGCCCGGTGATCAGCGTGGGCGGATAGAATGACCCCTCGGCGGGCATCTCCGTGCCGACGCTGAACCTCTCACCCTCGTCGCAACTTTCGACCATCTCGGTGATGGCCCGCAACTGCACCGGATCGACGATCGCCCCCACATCGATGCATTTATCCAGCGGATTGCCGATGCGCAGGCTCTGCATCCGCGCCTTCAGCTTGTCGTGAAACCGCTCTGCGATCCCTTCCTGCACCAACAGGCGCGACCCGGCGCAACAGACCTGCCCCTGGTTGAACCAGATCGCATCGACAAGCCCCTCGATCGCCGAATCGAGATCGGCATCGTCGAACACGACATAGGGGCCCTTGCCGCCCAGTTCGAGCGTCAGTGCCTTGCCGCTCCCGGCGGTCGCTGCGCGGATCTTGCGCCCCACTTCGGTCGAGCCGGTAAAGGCCACCTTGTCGATATCTGGGTGGGTCACGATCATCTCGCCCACCGCACCGTCACCGGTCACGATATTGACCACTCCCTTGGGCAGACCCGCCTGACGGCACAGATCGGCAAAGAGAAGTGCGGTGAGCGATGTGTATTCCGCCGGTTTCAACACCACCGCGTTGCCCATCGCCAGCGCCGGCGCCACCTTCCAGGCCAGCATCAGCAGCGGGAAATTCCACGGGATCACCTGCCCGCAGACGCCCACCGGCGCGCGGTCGGGCAATTCGCTATCCATCAGCTGCGCCATGCCGGCGTGATAGTAGAAATGCCGCTGCACGAGGGGAATGTCTATATCGCGGCTCTCGCGGATCGGTTTGCCGTTATCAAGCGTCTCTAACACCGCGCAAAGCCGCGCATTGCGTTGCAGGATGCGGGCAATCGAATAAAGGTGCCTGGCCCGCCCGTGCCCGCCGAGGCGCGCCCATTTGCCCTGCGCCTTGCGCGCCGCCGCCACCGCCGCATCCACATCCGCCTGCGTCGCCTGGGTAAGCGTCGCCAACGTCTCGCCATTGGCCGGGTTGCGTGACAGGAACCCCTCGCCCGGCGGCGTGAACGCACCGTCGATGAAATGGCCGAACCGATCGCCCTGATCGACGAGCCAGGCAAAGGCTTCGGATGCATCCTCGGGGGCGGGGCCATAGTCCATGGTCTCGAAAATCTCCTTCACGCTCATGTCCCTTACCCCATCGGATGCCTGTAACCGGCGGAATAGGCACCGGTCACGTGATGTTCCAGTTGCCGTTCGATATCGCCCAACAGGCTCGATGCGCCAAAGCGGAACAGGGCGGGCGAAAGCCACGGGTTTCCCAACTCCTCCTTGATGAGCACGAGATAGCTCAGCGCGTCCTTGGCCTTGCCGATCCCGCCCGCCGGTTTGTAGCCCACACGATAGCCCGTTGCGGCGAAATAGTCCCTGATCGCGCGGATCATGACCAGTGAAACCGGCAGCGTCGCGTTCACCGTTTCCTTTCCAGTCGAGGTCTTGAT
>JAABTV010000025.1 GCA_011389685.1 Paracoccaceae bacterium | reverse complement strand
CGTTGGCCATCACGCTGGTTTCGCCCAGCGTGGCAATGACCGATCCATCTGCCTGACGGGCAACCTTGCCCGTTTCCAGTGTGAGCGTCTCATCGCCCCACTGCATGCTTTTCGTCGTAATATTGAACATCATCGTTTCCTGTCTGGAGGCACTCCCGGGCGTATCCCGGGTCCTCCGTTTTCACTGGCGGCCCCATTGCCGCCGACCCCTTCATCATCCCATGCGCCGGGGCCAAAGCGTCACGTCTCAGATGAGGGGCCTTTACAGGATTGCGGCCGGTTTGAAAAGGCGGATGTTGATTCGGCCCCCCCGTCCGCAGATGCGAAAACGCCCGCTCTTGAGAACGGGCGTTGCCATCAATTCGATATGGGCCATGGGCCCGCCGGTCCACTCAGCGGCGAATGCCCAGGCGCTTGATCAGGTCCTTGTAACGCGCCTCTTCCTTGCCTTTCAGATAGTCCAGCAGCTTGCGGCGCTGGGCCACCATCTTCAAAAGACCACGGCGGCCGTGATTGTCTTTCTTGTGGGTCTTGAAATGCTCGGTCAGCGTCGTGATGCGCGAGGTCAGGATGGCCACCTGGACTTCGGGCGACCCGGTGTCGCCCTCCTTGGTGGCAAATTCCTGCATCAGGCGGGTCTTTTCTTCCGCAGTAATCGACATCGGGGTCTCCTTTTCGCTTCAAGGGTTCGGGCGCAGGCCGGGATGTCGTCCAGCAAGGTCCATGAGAGAGCTCCCCGTAACAGGCGGGGATGCGCGCGTATAGGCGAGAATCCCCGCAATGGAAAGCGAAAACCGGGCGGATCAGCCCAACAGGCCCGAAGCCGATTCCGGCACAAGCTGAATATCGCCCAGCGTTAAGCCCGCTCCGCCCGACACGGCCATGACCCGCGCCCCGTCCAGCAGCAGATGCATCACCCCGTCATCATCGGAATCGCGCTCCAGCGCCACGTCGGGCGGCGTGTCGCCTTCGGAGTCATCATAAAGCACGACGATCATATCTTCATCCGCATCGAAATCCAGAAACTGCGCGGCCGCATCTTCCGTGCCCCAACCCGCAACCGCGACCTGATCGGCGCCCTCGCCCGCCGTCACGATATCCCCCGGCCCGGCCATGATCCGGTCCGCACCATGCCCGCCATTCAGGTAATCCTGCGCCACGTCCTCGCCCTGTTGTTCCAGCCCGATCACCAGATCATCGCCCCAGCCGCCGAACAGCGTATCCTCGCCAGCTTCGCCGATCAGCGTGTCATCCCCCAGATAACCGTGCAGCGCGTCATTGCCCGCACCGCCGGTCAGCGTATCATCGCCAGTCCCGCCATGCATCGTGTCGTCGCCATCGCCACCGAGCATCAGGTCGTCATCCGGATGACCAAAGGCCAGGTCGTCACCAGCATCCCCGCTCAGCGTATCGGCCCCGTATCCGCCATGAATCTCGTCGTCATCCGCATTCCCTGTCATCGCGTCATCGCCATCGCCGCCATGCAACACATCGCCGCCCGCACCGCCGGAAATGCTGTCCTCTCCCGCGCCACCATGAATCTGATCGGTGTTGTTGCCCCCGGTGATCGCGTCGCCGTCGTCGCCCCCTTGCAGGATCTCGCCAAGGCTGCGCACCGGCGCCTCTGTCTCCCCGGCAACCGCGGCGTCGTTCTCGTCCTCGTCACCCGTTTCCGGTTCCATGCCAACGAAAACGCCGGCACCGACCAGGACCATACCCATCAAACCCGCAAGAAACAGCATCGCAAACGCTCCCACACGAAAGCACGGGTTATTGGGCCACAATGCGATGCGCCGGTCAAAGCGTTTCACGCCAATTGGTTAACGCGTCTCTTCGATCCGGTCGACGATCTCGGCCGCCCATTCTCCGATCAGCGGCAGGAACTCGAACTGCGACACCCACCAGGCCAGCAGCGAAACCAGGATCGTCGCCCCCAGCACCGAACCCAGCCCAAAGGCCAGCCCGCGGGTGAACTGGAACAGCACCAGCCGCCAGAGCGAGTTGTGAATCCTGACAAAACGATGCGCATTGAGTCGCTCGACCTCCTGCGTCAGCCGGGCAATGGCTTGTGTCTGGGCCTCGGTCGGGGTCGTTTCCTGCGTCATGGCGGCCTCCTTCGTCAGAACCAGCGTTCGGGTTGTCGGGCATAGGCAATATAAAGCGGATGCCTGGGATGGCCATCCTTGCTCAGCCCGAGGTGGAACACCGGCGCCCCGGTGCCGCGCAACAACGCCTCGACCGCCGCCCCCCGGCCCAAATGCGCGCCATGCGTGCCCCAGGCCGCAACGATCCGGTCGGCCCAGCCACAGCTCTCGACAATGGCCGCGTCATTCTCCGGTCCCACCGGGTAGGGCGCGGCGCGCATCTTTCTTGGATCGGTGTCGCGCCAGGCAAAGATATTCGCCACCCGGAACGCACCAAATCCCAACGCCCGCGCGCGCCGTTCACAGCGTTCGACCGTCGGGTCGTTCTGCACCTCGGTCGCGGTCGACGGGTTCAGCATGATGAAAAGCGCGCGTTCGCCGCCCGCCTCCCATTCGCGGGTCAGCATGTAACGGTATCGCTCGCAATCCGAATAAACCGCTGTCGAGGGCGCGTCGCCCTTGGTATGGGTGCGGGTGATCATGCGCGCCCGATCACCCCCGCCAGTCAAAGAACCCCGGCCCGGCACGATCAAGCAGGCGCGCCGCCATGTCGCGGCCCATGTCCGCCCCATCCTCGACCGGGCCTTCGACCTCGTCGGCAAACCGTTCGCTGCCATCGGGCCGAAGGATCTCGCCGCGCAGCCGCAACCGCGCGCCATCCAGCTCGGCCAGCCCGCCAATCGGCGTCTCGCAACTGCCGTCAAGCCGCGCCAGGAAGGCCCGCTCGGCGGCCAGTTGCTGGCCTGTGGGACCATGGTGAATCGCTTCGAGCATTTCGGCCGCGCGGCTGTCATCCGCGCGCCGCTCGATCCCGATCGCACCCTGTGCCAGCGCGGGCAGCATCACATCGGGGGAAATCGCCGTGGCCGGAACCTCGTCCAGCATGTCCAGCCGCCGCAGCCCTGCCATGGCCAGAAAGGTGCAGCTTGCCACCTGATCGCGGAGCTTGCGCAGCCGGGTCTGCACGTTGCCGCGAAACTCCACCACGCTCAGGTCGGGCCGCGCCACCAGAACCTGCGCCCGCCGGCGCAGGCTTGACGTGCCCACCACCGCACCCTCGGGCAGATCGGCAATCGCCTTGTAATTGGGCGAGATGAACGCATCGCGCACATCCTCGCGCGGCAGGTAACAATCGAGAGCCAGCCCCGCGGGCTGATCGACCGGCATGTCCTTCATCGAATGCACCGCGATGTCGATGCCCCCGGCGATCAACTGCTCCTCGATCTCCTTGGTGAAAAGCCCCTTGCCGCCGATTTCCTTCAACGGCCGGTCCTTGGCAATCAACGCCGCATCGTCGCCCGTGGTCCGGATCACCACGATCTCGAACGCATCCGTGGGCAGGTCAAAGGCCGCCCCCAGCCTGCGCCGCGTCTCATGCGCCTGCGCAAGGGCAAGGGGCGATCCGCGCGTGCCGATCTTGAGGGGCGCATTCTGCGTGGGTAGATCCGCTTTCATATACCCCTGTTAGTCCGGGTCGGGCGGGCTTTCAACCTCCCTCTCTGGTCCATCTTGCCGCGCCTCCCGCCGCCGCGTTCCACGCGCCGGGTCCACCGGTTCGGGTGCCGGGCTTGCCGGATAATTCGGCGCCCAACGCCCCAGGCCAAGCCGCAACATCGTGATTTCGTCGTAATAGGCCATTCGCTTACTCCCGCCTTGCCCGGCGAAAGTCGCAGATCCCTCCTGACAGGATGCTGTCGCAGTGCATGCTATCCTGTCAGCAGCATCCCCATCGCAGCGAGGCCCCATGCCCCGATCCAACCGCCTCTTCGAACTCATCCAGATCCTGCGCGCCGCGTCCGGGTCGCGCACCGCCCAGAAC
Source organism: Paracoccaceae bacterium (assembly GCA_011389685.1). GTDB lineage: Bacteria > Pseudomonadota > Alphaproteobacteria > Rhodobacterales > Rhodobacteraceae > Aquicoccus. Next base: position 10,240 of record JAABTV010000025.1, on the reverse strand, counting down.
CTCGCCGAAGAGCTCGAAGTCAGCACCCGCACGATCTATCGCGACATCGCCGCGCTTCAGGCGATGCGCGTGCCGGTCGAAGGCGCGGCCGGGCTCGGCTACCTGTTGCGCCGGGGCTACGATCTGCCCCCGCTCAACTTTGACCAGGAAGAAACCGAGGCGCTGCGCGTCGGTCTCGCCATGCTCGCCCGCACCGGCGACAGCGCCCTCCAGCGCGCCGCCAAGCGGGTCTGCGACAAGGTCGATGCGCTGCACGGTCCCGCCGACTGGCTCTCGGTCGCGCCATGGGGGGCACCCATCGACAACCCCGATCTCGGCTGCGTCTCCGTCGCCCGCCTGCGCCAGGCGATCCGCAACGAGGAAACCCTGTGCATCCCCTACCAGAACGAGGCCGGCGAGATGACCGAGCGCCGGGTGCGACCGATCGTCGTGATCTACCATCTCAACTGCACCATGCTGGCCGCCTGGTGCGAGTTGCGCGGCGATTTCCGCCATTTCCGCACCGACCGGATTTTCGCCAGCAATCCGGGCGGCACGCATTTTTCCGGCCAGGGCGCGGTGCTGCGCGGCCTCTGGCAACAACGCGAAGCGGTGGCGGCGGACCCCCCCCTCGCTTCCGGCTGAGCCGCGCTTGTGTCTTGACATCCCGCCCCGGGAAAGGGACGAACCCGGGAACACGAAAGGACATATCATGGCCGAGCAGAAGACACTCCTGCGCGCACTCGCGGGCGAAACCCTGTCCACCCCGCCGATCTGGATGATGCGGCAGGCGGGCCGCTACCTTCCCGAATACCGCGCCACCCGGGAAAAGGCGGGCGATTTCCTGTCGCTGTGCTACAATCCCGAGCTTGCCGCCGAGGTGACGCTGCAACCGATCCGCCGCTATGGCTTCGACGCGGCGATCCTCTTTGCCGATATCCTGCTGGTGCCGCAGGCGCTGGGTGCCGACCTTTGGTTCGTCACCGGCGAAGGCCCGCGCCTGTCGACCATCACCACGCAATACGAGTTCGACCAACTCAAACCCGTGCCCGACATCCACGACACGCTGTCGCCGATCTACGAGACCGTGCGCATCCTGACGCGCGCATTGCCGCCCGAAACCGCGCTGATCGGCTTTGCCGGGGCGCCGTGGACCGTGGCGACCTACATGATCGCCGGGCGCGGCACCCCCGACCAGGGCCCCGCCCATGCGCTCAAATCCGAGAACCGCCCGCTCTTCGAGGCGCTGCTTGAACGACTGACCCATGCCACGATCGAATATCTCTCGATGCAGATCGAGGCCGGGGCCGAATGCGTGAAGCTCTTCGACAGCTGGGCCGGCTCGCTTTCGGGCGAGGATTTCGACCGCTACGCCACCGAACCCGCCCGCCAGATCATCAAGGAACTCAAGATCCGCCACCCCGGCATCCCGGTCATCGCCTTCCCGCGCCAGGCGGGCGAGAAATATATCGGATTCCACGCCGCAACCGGCGCCGATTGCGTGGCGCTCGACGATTCGGTCACCCCCGAATGGGGGGCAGAACACGTTCAGAAAGACGGCTGCGTGCAGGGCAACCTGAAATCCTCGCACATGGTCACTGGCGGCCAGGCGCTGGTCGACGAGACCCGCCGCATCGTCAAGGCGCTCTCGAACGGCCCGCATATCTTCAACCTCGGCCACGGCATCACCCCCGACGCCGATCCCGAAAACGTGCAACTGATGATCGACACGGTGCGCGGCGGATAAGGCGCGGCACTTTGGCGCTTGCCAGATCGACGCGGCTGCGCCACATCGCTTTCGGCCGGGGTCGTAGCTCAGTCGGGAGAGAGCGTCGTTCGCAATGACGAGGTCAGGGGTTCGATTCCCCTCGACTCCACCAACCTCACCTTCGGTGCGCTCGGCGAAGCCTCGGATTCATGGATTTCCGAGGATCGAACACGGTTCGATCCCGCTCCGGGTGGCTCCACCAACCTCAAATTAGGTTACGATAGCGCCCCCTCGGCGCCCCGCATCACTCCGCTTCCGTCACCGTCAGCCCAAGCGACCGCCAGGCCTGCATGCCGCCGCGATAGTAATAGATCTTCTCGGCCGGGAACCCGGCCTCGATCATGCGGCGGGCGGCGGTGGGCGACTGGCCGCACCAGGGTCCGTTGCAATAAAGCGCGACCGATTTCACCCCGTCGCCATCACAGATGAACCCGTCGAAATCAGGCTCGCAGCCCAGTTCATGAAGACGGTCCGCGGCCTCGGTATAGGGCACGTTCACGGCCCCCGGGATCGCGCCGCCGCGGAAATCGGGACGCACCCTTCCGTCGATCACCACCACTTCGGGATCGTTCAGGAATTCCAATATCTCCAATTCGCCGATCGGGGTCACGCCCGGGGCGGGCACGATCGGCTGGATACAGAAATCCGGACAGGGCCGCGAGGTCATCGAGAAATCGCCCGTCAGGCGGTTGTCATTGTCCTGAATCCGGCTGATCTCGACCGGGCCCTGTGCGGTTTCGACGGTGACCGACATCAGCCCCGGCGCGATATTCACCGGCTCCTGCGCCGCCAGCGGGGTGGCCAGCAGCGCCGCGATCATGGCAAATCTCATCATCTGTTTTCCTTTCCTCTAAAAAACCCGGCAATCCGGCGCAGCTGTCCGTCAGGGACGCGACTGGCCGCCATCTTGCTTGTCCGCGCCGGCAATTCGCGCGCCCTCGCGCGACCCTCGCCTGCGACCCGGCTCAGCGCAACACATGCACCGAGCATTGGGCATGACGCACCACCCGTGCCGCGGTCGAACCCAAAAGGTAGTCCGAGATACCGGGCCGATGCGAGGCCATGACGATACAGTCGATTTCCTTTTCCTCCGCATAATCGAGGATCGTGCGCGCCGAATGGCCCGCGACAACCACCGGCGTCACGTCTCCGACACCGCCCAGTTCGGCCTTCAGCGCCGTTTCGACCTCTTCCTGCATCTTGTGCATCTGCCCTTCGGGCATCTGTGACTGCACATAGCCGGGCATCTGCTCGACCACGGTCAGCGCGGTGATTCTCGCCCCGTCCGCCGCCAGCGCCCGCGCGACATTCAGAACCTCACCCGTATTCGGATCATGATCGGCCGCAATCGGCACCAGGATATTCTTGTACATCTCTCGTTCTCCTTTTGTGATATCTCGTTCTGCCCGCCGATGATCAGCGCAGCACATGCACCGAACAACCCGCATGGCGCACCACCTGCGCCGCGGTCGATCCCAGGAAATAATCCTGCAACCCGGGGCGGTGCGATGCAAGAACTATGCAATCCACCCCGTTCTTATCGGCCCAGTCGAGGATGGAGCGGCCCGAATGCCCCTCGATGACGACGGCCCGGGCGTTCTCGATCGTCTCGGCCATCTGCTCAAGCTCGGCCTGAACCGCCCGGCTGGCCTCGTCGATGAACTCTTGCGACAAATACGAGATCGCATAGCTCGGAACATGCTCGACCACGTGCAAAAGCGTGATCCGCGCCCCCTTCCCGGCCAGTATCCTGGCCACCCCGATGGCCTGTTCCGCGTCACGTTCGGCCTCGAACGAGACTGGAACCAGAATATTCATGTACATGGCGGTCCTCCCTAGCTTGCCCCGCATCACCTTGCAACACTCACGCGCGCCGCACATTGATTCAAGTCATGCTCCCCGCGACATGGGCGATTTCAGTCGAAACACTCCACAACGTCATACATCACCGGCTCGAAGGTCTTGCACAACTCGTTGATCTTGCGATTGCGCGCGCGCATCTCGTCGGTGCGCAGCATGGCCAGGAAATCCTCGCGCCGTTCCCATTGCGAATAATTGGCGATCCGGGTCTGCGCGTCATTGATGTGAAGCCCGGCGGCAATGAACCCCGGCTGTCTGGAAATGAACTCGGCATAGGCATTCTTCAGCGCATCCATCAGGTCCTGCGCCGTGCCCGGGGTCATTTCGAATGTGGTGATGACGGTCTGGTAACTGTTGTCCTTGGCGATCTTCGGCATGTTTGCCTCCCTCTGGCTTGCCACATCATGGCCTCGCTATGGCCTCGCTCCGGATGCTGCGTACCGAGCCTAGCAGCCCGCGGGCGAAAAGCGAAGACCGACTCTGGTTAACCCTCTGTTTACCAAGATTACCCGATACTGACCGCTCACCACGGAGTCGGCCCATGATCCGCGCCCTCGCCTGTCTGCTTGTTGCCTGCCTCGCGGCATCGCCGGCCCTTGCCGGGGCTTGGCCGCGCGCCAAGGGCGAGGTGTTTCTCGCGGCCGCAACCCGCGTCGCCGCCACCCGTGTGCAGGGCCCCTATTCGGTCTATTCCACGGCCTATCTCGAATACGGCCTGAGCGACCGGTTCACCCTCGGCCTCGACATCGGACAAGGCATCTCGGGCGCGTCCAAGCGAATCGTCTTTCTGCAACACCCGCTGCCCATCGGCTCGGACAGGCATCGACTCGCCGCCCAGATCGGATTCGGCCAGATATCGGGCCAGGCCACGCTTCGCCCCGGACTCTCTTACGGATTCGGCTTCGCCCATGGCGGTGGCTCGGGCTGGTTCGCCATCGACAGCGTCGCCGAGATCAGCCTCGCAACCGGGCGCACGGATTACAAATCCGACATCACGCTGGGCCTGTCCCATGGCGACCGCATGAAAAGCATTTTCCAGGTCCAGACCGGGCTCTCGCATGGCGATCCGTCCTTCGTCCGGCTTGCCCCCTCGCTGGTGATCCGCACCGGCGCGCGAACCCATCTCGAAATCGGCATGACAAGGGGGCTCGTAGGCGACCACCAGACCGGCTTCAAGATCGGCTTCTGGCGGACCTTCTGAACCGATGACGCGCCGCGAGGGCGGGGTGAATGCGCTCAAGCGCAACGCGCCATGTTCCGTCAAATTGGCAAGGGGCGCCCGCCCGGACGCCCCCGCTTCACCCGATCAAGGCGCGCTCAAAGCACCTCGTCCATCCGCAGCCTGAGCGTCACCTCGCCCCGCACGGGCTGGTTGAACACCAGCTCCACCCGGTCGTTGTTCGGCCCTTCCTTGAGCTTGGCATAGGGCTGCTCGTGCCGCGCGACATTGGCGCTGTTGCGCAGCGCCCCGATCGGCTGAACCGATTCAAGCGTGCGCGTATAGCCCCCGAACGGCAGCGCCGGCGCCCCCTCGATCACCCATGTCTGCGCCTCGGTCGGCTGGACATGCTTGATCACCCGCGGGTTCTCGGTCGAGACATCGACCAGGTTGTACATGTTGCCGGTGAAGGTGAGGTTCTTCATCCGGTCATAATTGAAATCGGCAAAGCTGGTATCCACCCGCTCGACCCGCTCGATCGTGCCGCCGATGGTGCGGAAGTGGTTCCCGGTCACCGTCATCCCGTTGATGAAATGATCCTCTCCGCGCGGCTTGACCACGATGAAGCTGAACCACGGCGCGACATGGCTGCACAGGAAGTAATTGTCGGAAATCGTCAGCGCACTGAACGACAGTTCCGACGAGAATTCCGGCTCGTTGTCATACTCGTTGGTCCATTCGACAAAGCAATTGTCGATGTAATTGCCATCCAGAACCGAGCGCGTGTTGGTCCCGGCAAAGACGATTCCCGCAGTGCGGATGCCATTGCTGACCCCGTCGCCCTGAAAGAAATGGTTGCCGGTCACGATGCTGCCGGTGCCGCCCAGAATCGCGAAATGACGGAATTTCGACGCCCGGTTGTTGCGCAGCTTCACATCGTTGCCATTGGTGTTGACCACGATCGACACCCGCTCCTGGCTGAGCGCGTTGCCCTCGTCCGAGATGAACTGGCAGCGATCGACCAGAAGCCCCTGACAACCCTCGCCATGGCTCGAAATGCACCGGTCCTTGGGCCGGGTCACATAGCAGTCGCGCAGCTGAAAGATCAGCCCCGTCGGCGCCAGCAGAACACCGCTCGCCACGCCCGAACATTGGAATTCCACATCCGAAATCGAGAATTTCGACAAATGCTCGAAGCCGCTGAAATCCAGGATATACTTGAACCGCCGGAAGGTGAAATTCTGGGTGCCCTCGGCATCGTAAAGCTCACGGCTCAGGGTGAGTTGCTGCGCCGCCACGTTCTTTGCGCGCACATAGACCTCGCGGCCCACGCCGTTGCCCTCGACCAGGGACCCGACCGGGATGTTGGCCACGTTGACCACCCCGCTCAGCGTCTTGCCATTGTTCGACGAATAGGTCGCCTGGCTGGTCACCACCTCGGTATCCCAGGCCGCACCGCCCGCGGCGTCGAACTGGCCGTTGCGGATATGGCGGCGCTGCGCGAACGCATCGCGGTTGGCCACCGCCGCCTGCATGTCGATGGGCTCGGTCACGGTGATCCGCCGCCCGCCCAAGTCGAGCCCCTCGTGATCGGAATTGTTCAGCAGCGCCTGAAACGCCTTCTTGAAGGCCAGTTCCTCGTTGCCGAAGGCATCGATATAGGCCGGCAGGTCATAATCCTTGGTCAGCGACAGGATCGCCGCATCGGGCATGACCACCGTGCCCTCGAACTCCACCCGGCTTTCAAAGGTCATGCTGTCAGCCAGGTGATAGGTGCCCTTCGACACCAGCACCCGGCGCCCGCTCGCGGCCGCATCCGCCGCCTCGAACGCCGCAAGATCGTCGGTCACGCCGTCGCCCACCGCACCGAAATCGCGCACATCGACCCAGGCCATCATGTCGCGCAGGAACACCCGGGTCACATCCTCGATCACGATGTCGTCGATGCGCACCACGCCGCCGTTCGATCCGGTCAGGTCAAGCCCGAAATGCCCGTAAAGCGGCGCCGCCCCCCAGACCATGTCGACCCCGGTGCGCAGCCCGGCCCCGATGATCGCACTGACCTCGACCACCTCGCCATACTGGCTCAGGGTCACGCCCGGGCCGGTCTCGGGCAGGCCAGACACATGCGCGCCGCCCGCACCGCCCGCCCATGCGGCGATGCGCACATTCGGCAGGTTGCCGCTGATCGCCTTGATGCGCGCCGTCACCCGCAGATAGCACCCCGGCAACAGCGGCGTCTCACCCATGTAGCGCAGCCGCTGAACGCTCTCGATCTTCTGCAGTTCCAGGCATCCGCCGAAATCCTGATCCGCAGGCACGAAGGCGGCATTGACCGCGTTGTCATAAGTGTCCGACCCCGGTGTGCCATTGCCGCTCGACCACACGTCAAGCCCACCCGCAAAAGCCGGCGGCATCAGGACCACGCCATCGGTAATCGCCTTGTTCATCCCGTTTTCCTTTCCGCAATCCGTGCCAATGGCCCGGACGTTCCATCCGTCTCGAAACTCACGCTCCGGAACGCAGGACGGCCCGGGCAGGACTGGGAAGTATCGACAGGCCGTTAACAGCCGCTGAGGCCACCGTGACGGTGCCCGCCGCCGCACCGCACGCCCGCAACGGCAGCGCACGGCGCGTTAACCGGTTTTCGTCAACCATTGGACAGGCATCGCCCGGCAGCCGGGTGGCAGCCGGGCGGCAGCCGGATGTCACCCCCCCAAAAAACGCCGAAAGCCGGGCGTTAACCCCGGCTTTCGCGAAGATTGACGGAAGACTGACGGGGCTGGCCCGGCTCAGGCGCTCAGCCGGTCCTTGATCATCAGTCCGACGGTTCCGAAATCCATCTGCCCGGTGTATTTCCGCTTGAGGTTTCCCATCACCTTGCCCATGTCGCGGATCGAACTGGCCTCGGTTTCCGAGATCGCCCGTTCGACCGCCCTGGCGACTTCGTCCTCGTCCAGTTTCCGGGGCAGGAATTCCTCGATCACCGCCACCTCGGCGCGCTCCCGCTCGGCCAGGTCCAGCCGCCCGCCCTCTTCATAGGCGCGTGCGCTCTCATGCCTCTGCTTGACCATTTTCCCAAGGATGCCAAGCACTTCATCGTCCCCGACCCCGGTCTCCTTACCTTCGCCCCGGGCCGCGATGTCGCGGTCCTTGATCGCGGCATTGATCAGGCGCAGTGTCGAAAGGCGCTCGGCCGCCTTGTCCTTCATCGCCTGTCTCAGGGCGATGTTGAGTCGCTCTCGCAAATCCATTTCCGTGACCATCCCCATGGTTGCCGCAAGGGGAGAACCATAACCGCTCGCACCGACCATGACAACCGCTCCGGACAGGCCGCCAGAGCCGCCAGAGCCGCCAAACCGGCCCTTGACCACCACCCGGCCCGACACTAGTTTCGCGCCAGTTTGCCCCCTTGATCCCGCGGAGAGACTCGCATGGCGCTTGACACCCAACCCCGCCCGACCGCCTGCCTCGCCCTCGCCGACGGCACCCTGTTTTACGGTCACGGCTTCGGCGCCACCGGCGAAACCACGGCCGAGTTGTGTTTCAACACCGCGATGACCGGCTATCAGGAAATCATGACCGACCCCTCCTATGCCGGGCAGGTCGTGACCTTCACCTTTCCCCATATCGGCAATGTCGGCGTCAACGCGGATGATGACGAAACCGCCGATCCGGTGGCCGAGGGCATGGTCGTCAAATGGGACCCGACCGAGCCAAGCAACTGGCGCGCCACGGAAAAACTTGCCCACTGGCTGGCCTCGCGCGGGCGGATCGCGATCGGTGGTGTCGATACGCGCCGGCTCACCCGCGCCATTCGCCAGCAGGGCGCGCCGCATGTCGCGCTGGCCCATGACCCGCAGGGCGATTTCGACATCGCGGCGCTTGTGGCCCGGGCGCGTGGCTTTCCCGGTCTCGTCGGGCTGGATCTGGCCCGCAAGGTGACCTGTGCGCAAAGCTATCGCTGGGACGAGATGCGCTGGGCCTGGCCCGAGGGCTATACCCGGCAGGCCGAACCGCGCTTCAAGGTCGTCGCCATCGACTATGGCGCCAAGCGCAACATCCTGCGCTGTCTGGCCTCGGTCGGCTGCGATGTCACCGTGATGCCCGCCACCGCCACCGCCGACGAGGTGCTGGCCCACGCGCCCGACGGGGTGTTCCTGTCCAACGGCCCGGGGGATCCGGCGGCGACCGGCACCTATGCCGTCCCGATGATCCGCGACCTGCTCGACCGCAGCGACATGCCCGTGTTCGGTATCTGCCTCGGTCACCAGATACTCGCGCTGGCCCTCGGGGCCAAGACGATCAAGATGAACCACGGCCACCACGGCGCCAACCATCCGGTCAAGGATCTCGAAACCGGCAAGGTCGAGATCACCTCGATGAACCACGGTTTCGCCGTGGATAGCCAGTCCCTGCCGGCGGGCGTTCTGGAAACCCATGTTTCACTTTTCGATGGTAGCAATTGCGGCATCCGCCTGTCCGACCGCCCGGTCTATTCGGTGCAATACCACCCCGAGGCCTCCCCCGGACCACAAGACAGCTTCTATCTTTTCGAAAGATTTGCCGAAGCGATGGAAAAACGGGCCTTGGCGGTCGAATGACACCGTTTTTGTCAATCTTCCGGTCACAATCGTTAATCAAAGTTAACCATTTTGTTTCGGCTAGGCCCTGAATTCTCTCGCATTTTCAGGGTGTTTTAACTCAAAATTAACCCAAATTAAGCGATCCTTTCCCGGCAAGAGCGCCCCAAGGCGCCTCAGGGGAAGGACGAACCATGCACCACGCCCGGTCATTTTCCGGCAGTGACCACCATGTCGAGGATCTGGGGCGCTTCCTGCAAAAGGCCGGCCTCGTCTCAGCCACCGATCTGCTGGCGGCAAGGAATATCAGGGCGCGGTTCGGCACATCGCTCGATCATATCCTGATTTCCGAGGGCCTGATCGACGCCGACACCATGGCCTCCGCGCTGGCCCGGTTCCACGGCCTTGCCCGCATCGACCCCGCAAGCACCCCCGCCGACCCGTCCCTGGCCGGTCTCATCGACCTGCGCCTTTGCCTCAACCACAGCGTCATGCCATGGCGCATGACTGGCGATATCCTGCAGATCGCCGCATCCCGGTTCGAGGATTTCGCGCATGTCCTGACGATCCTTGGCGATGATGCGCCCCATGCCGAAATGGTGCTGGCCACATCCTCGGAGATACAGGTCGCGCTGGCCCGGCTGCATCGTGACACGCTCACGGCCAAGGCATCGGCCCGCGTCGCACCACCGGAAAGCTGTCGCGGCTGGGGCCGGTCGGGATGGTTGCGCCTCGGAATCACCCTCGGCGGCCTTGCCCTTTTGCTGGCGTTCACCTTCACCTTTCCAACGCATGTCTTCGCCCTGCTGGCCGGATGGGCCGCCCTGACCTTGCTCGTCGCGGCCGGGCTTCGGCTCGCATCCTATGTCGCGCATATGTCCCGCCCGCCCG
>JAABTV010000024.1 GCA_011389685.1 Paracoccaceae bacterium | reverse complement strand
CGACCCCGCGCGCACCCCGATCGACCCGTGTGAGGTCCAGCTTCCCAAGGTCTCTGTGCTGGTGCCCCTGTTCAAGGAAACCGAGATCGCACAGGCTCTGGTGCAACGGCTCGGACGATTAACCTATCCGAAATCCCTGCTCGATATCGTGCTCGTACTCGAAGAAAACGACACGCTGACACGCGACACCATTGCCAAATGCGATCTGCCCACCTGGATTCGCGTCGTTGAAGTTCCCGAAGGTCAGCCCAAGACGAAACCACGTGCAATGAACTACGCGCTCGATTTCTGCGATGGTGACATTGTCGGCATTTGGGACGCAGAGGACGAACCCGACCCCGACCAGATCGACCGCGTGGTCGAGCGGTTCTTTCACACCCCCGAGGATGTCGTTTGCCTTCAAGGGGTTCTGGATTATTACAACAGCCGTCAGAACTGGCTGGCGCGGTGTTTCACCGTCGAATACGCAGCCTGGTTCCGGTTGATGCTGCCCGGAATGTCGCGGCTCGGGCTTGCCATTCCGCTGGGCGGGACCACGCTCTGGTTCCGTCGTCACGTGCTCGAGGAACTCGGCGGGTGGGACGCACATAACGTCACCGAAGACGCCGACCTCGGGTTTCGCCTCGCGCGGCACGGTTATCGCACCGAGGTGATCAACACCACCACCGGAGAAGAGGCCAATTGCCGCCTTTGGCCATGGGTTCGTCAACGATCGCGCTGGCTCAAGGGATACATGGTCACTTACCTTGTCCACATGCGCAACCCGATCCACTTCTACCGCCAGATGGGACATCTGAAATTCTGGGGGTTTCAGGCCCATTTCATAACGGCACTCTCACAATTCGTTCTGGCACCGTTCCTGTGGTCGTTCTGGCTGGTTCTGCTTGGGCTTGCGCATCCACTTGATCCCATCCTGCCGCGCAGTGTCCTGGTAAATCTTGGCGTCCTGTTTCTGATGATCGAGGCGCTCACCGTGCTTATCAATGCAACCGCTGTGTCAGGTCCCCGCCATCGCCACCTACTTGCGTGGGCGCCGACACTGCATTTCTATTTTCCGCTTGGCGCGATCGCGGCCTACAAGGCGCTTTATGAATTGGTTTTCCGACCTTTTTTCTGGGACAAGACCCAACACGGACATTCCCTGAAAACACCCGAGATCGCACCGTCCTCAACCGTCGAAAGCACTCGCGTCCAGTTTGAGGCGGGTCATGAAAGCCCTTGAAATATGTTCCTTCAGGGCCGACTGCGCGGAATCTTCATCGCGGTTCTCGATCGCGCGCACGATCGCGTCGTGTTCGGCAAGCGCCGTCTCGCCGCGGCCCTCGACCGCCAGCGATGTCGTTTCCATCAAGGCCATCGACTGATGCACCAACGTCAGTTGTTGCATGAGAAACCGGTTATGCGAGGCCAGATGAAGCTGACGGTGAAATCGCCGGTTCGCCCGGGCCAGCGCGGTTGGATCGTTCACCAGGCTCCGGTCGTCCTCTACCATATCGCGCAGCACCCTCGTTTCCTCCTCCGTCGCATGTTTCGCCGCCAGCCGCGCCGCAAGCCCCTCCAACTCCGCGCGAACTACGTAAAGCTCGGCCATCTGGTTATGGTCGAGCGACGCAATAATCAGGCTGCGCCCATCACGCGTCAGGAGCTGTTGGGTCTCAAGCCGTTGCAAAGCTTCACGAATCGGCGTCCGCGACACTCCAAATCTCTCTGCAAGATCGCTCTCGACAAGTCGATCTCCGGGGCGGAATTCACCAAGGTCAATCGCCTCGAGTATGAGGGAATAGGCATCGCGCTGTGCGGTCTTTGCCTCTGTCATTCTGAACCTTTCGCAACTGCGCCCGGCACAAAGTAGAACCGCAAAATGCCGGGGCTTCAACCCTCACATCACTTGCATGGCCTTCGCTCTTCGCCTAGCGTTTGCACATGCCCCGCAATCTGTTTGCCCATGTCACCCACTGGGTTTTCGATCTCGACAACACTCTTTATCCACCAGAGGCGCGCCTGTTCGACCAGATCGAACTGCGGATGACGAATTTCGTGATGCAGGCGTTGGGAGTCGACCGCCCCCAGGCCGACCGACTGCGCAAGTCATACTGGCGTGACTACGGCACAACTCTTGCGGGATTGATGCAGGAACACAAGGTCGATCCGGCTCCTTATCTGACTGAAGTGCACGAAATCTCGCTCGACACCCTTACGCCTGATCACAACCTGCGGCACAGAATAGACGTCCTGCCCGGTCGCAAGATCGTCTTTACCAACGGGACTGCCCCCTATGCCGAACGCGTGATCGCCGCGCGCGGGCTCGATGGTGCATTCGATGCGATCTATGGCGTCGAGCAGGCAGGATTTCACCCGAAGCCTGAACGGCGCGCCTTTGAAGCCGTGTTCGCCAGTGACGGGCTGGATCCGCTCAAAGCTGTGATGTTCGAGGACGATCCGCGCAATCTGGCGGTTCCGCATGCGCTCGGGATGCGCACGGTGCATGTGGCACCGACTCCGGAAGAGGTCGGGCATGTGCATCATCACACGGATGATCTTGCCGGGTTTCTGGCGCGTCTGGCCAATTGATATGGCGCCGTTCAACCTGACAGAATGTCACGCTGCGGCAATCCGCGTGTCGCACGGGCCGTCCCATTCGTTAGAAGCGAAGAACATTCAACCAAGGAGACGCGCGCATGTCCGAAAATGAACCGACGGGCCAAGCCCATCCCGAACCCGATGAAGACGCCCAGGACACGGCACTGGCCAAGAAGATATTCATCGCACTTTTCCTCATTGTTACGGTTTGGGGAGCCGCAATCTTCAAATGGGGTGTGCCCGGTCTCTACATCCCCGCTCTGGCCAGTGTTCCGCTGATCTATCTCGTACTCATCATTGTCGCCCGGGGATGAGGCGCAGCGGACGGAATGGCACGTGGAAACGCTCGGCCTGATCCGCTAGGCATGATGCAGGAGGTGGCGTGGCATGGCAGAGTTCGATTTCGACATTCTTGTCTCCGGCGGCGGTGTCGCGGGGCTGACCGCCGCTGCGGTTTTCGCAAGTGCGGGGTTTTCCGTTCTCTGTGTCGATCCCAGCCCACCGATCACCGAACGCGATGCCGACGGGGCGGATCTGCGCACGACTGCATTTCTGCAACCTGCCCGCGATCTGCTTGAATTCGCAGGGCTTTGGCAGAGGCTCGCGACCCATGCGGCCCCGCTTCAGGTCATGCGGATCGTCGATGCGGGCGGTCCCGACCCGGAGCCGCGCCTGACCAGGGATTTCGACGCCGGGGATATCTCGGACCGTCCCTTCGGGTGGAATTTGCCGAACTGGCTCTTGCGTCGCGAGATGGTTGCGCGACTTCAGAACCTGCCGAATGTCGCGTTCCGCCCCGGAATCGGTTTTGCCTCGCTTTTCGCGCGTGAGGCCGGGGCGCGGGTCGGGTTGAGCGATGGTAGCCGGGTCCAGGTTCGGCTGGTCATCGCCGCGGATGGGCGCAATTCCCCAGTGCGTCAGGCATGCGAAATACCCGTGAAAACAACGCGCTACGGGCAAAAGGCGCTGGCTTTTGCGGTGACGCACCCGATCCCTCACAACAATGTTTCAACCGAGATCCACCGCTCGGGCGGGCCCTTTACGCTGGTCCCCCTGCCCGATTATCAAGGGCGGCCCTCGTCCGCGATCGTGTGGATGGAGCGCGGGCCCGAGGTGGTGCGGCTTGCCGGGTTGGATGAACCCGAGTTCGAAGCGGCGATGAATGAACGGTCTTGCGGGCTATTCGGGCCATTGACGCTGGCCTCGCGGCGGACGGTGTGGCCGATCATCAGCCAGATCGCGGAGCGCATGTATGGCGAACGCGTGGCGCTTGTGGCCGAGGCCGCCCATGTCGTGCCCCCGATCGGGGCGCAGGGACTCAACATGTCGTTGAGTGACATGCGCGCACTACTATATATTGCGCAATCCAGCCCTGACCGGCTGGGGGAACGACAGATGCTCGAAACCTATCACCGCCGTCGGCACACCGAAGTGCAGGCACGGGTGGCGGGGGTTGACCTGCTGAACCGCGCCTCGATGATCGAAAGCCAACCCTTGCGCGACCTGCGGATGGCGGGTCTGGGCGCGATCTATTCATTGGCGCCGGTGCGCAGGGCGATGATGCAGCTTGGGCTGGGTGCGCGCGGGTAGGAGTGGTCATCCGATTGGGCCCCCAAGGCGTTCTTCCGACAAGAGGACATTGGCTTCGACCCCGCCCGCACCGGGCAAGGTCATGATGCGGCGGCGCAGAATGCGCTCGAAATCGGGGATGTCGCGGGCAACGACGCGCAGCCGGTAATCGTAAAGCCCCAGCACATGCTCGACCGTCTGCACCTCGGGAATGGCCGAGACGGCGCGCTCGAAATCCTCGAGGCTGACCCGCCCCTTGGTGGCCAGTTTCACGCCCAGAAACACCGTGACGCCAAAGCCCAGCTTGTCGCGATCAAGCAGCAGGCGGCGTTTGCGAATCACGCCCGATTCCATCAATCGATTGATTCGCCGCCATGTCTGGGGCTGTGAAAGACCGATTCGCTTGCCAATGACACCAGCGCTGAGGCGGGCGTCGCCGGCCAGGTGGCGGAGGATGGCGCGGTCGGTGTCGTCGAGTTCGATCATACCGGCAGAACCTCGTCGGTCTTGATGCGCGCGACATGCATCAGCGCCTCGATATCGGCGATATGCGGCAGGGTCAGGATGCGGTCGCGATAGACCTGCTGATAATGCGGCATGTCGCGGGCGATGACCGAGAGACGTGTGTCAACCCGACCCAGAAAGGTCTGTATTTCAAGAACTTCAGGGACCGTCCGTGCCGCGGCAAGAAATTCGTCAAAGGCGCGCGGCTGGGTCTTGTCGAGCGTGATGCGCAACGAGACCTCGACCGAATAGCCCAATGCCTGCCAATCGATGACGATTTCCTGACCGAGGATGATGCCCTTTTCCTCCATCCGCTCAAGGCGTCGCCAACAGTTCGACGCCGTCAATCCGCAGAGTTCGGCGAGGTGGGTGGAGGTGGCTTCGGGGGCGGCCTGGAAGTGGCGGAGGATGCGGCGGTCGGTGTCGTCGAGCATTGAATTTCCGTTTTCTCTCAAATTCACGAATGATTTCTTTCCCACAAGCCCAGTATCGGCAATTTCGGCAAGATGTCACGGGGGAGCCTACCTATGATCGCATAACAGGGATTGCGGCCTGATGGTCGCCCCGAAGGATCAACACGGACTGAAAGGAACGCCCGATGCGCGTCTATTATGATCGCGATTGCGATATCAACCTGATCAAGGACAAGAAGGTCGCCATTCTCGGCTATGGCAGCCAGGGCCATGCCCATGCGCTCAACCTGCGTGACAGCGGCGCCAAGAACGTGGTCGTTGCGCTGCGCGAGGGCAGCGCCAGCGCCCAGAAGGCCGAAGCCGAGGGCCTCAAGGTCATGGGCATCGCCGAGGCGGCGGCCTGGTGTGATCTGATCATGTTCACCATGCCCGACGAGTTGCAGGCCGAGACCTATCGTAAATACGTCCATGACAACCTGCGCAACGGCGCAGCGATTGCGTTTGCCCATGGCCTCAACGTGCATTTCGGCCTGATCGAGCCCAAGCCCGGCGTCGACGTGATCATGATGGCGCCCAAGGGTCCGGGCCACACGGTGCGCGGCGAATACGTGAAAGGCGGCGGCGTGCCCTGCCTTGTCGCGGTCAACAACGACGCCACCGGCAAGGCGCTGGAAATCGGCCTGTCCTATTGCTCGGCCATTGGTGGCGGGCGCTCGGGCGTCATCGAGACCAGCTTCCGCGAGGAATGCGAAACCGACCTGTTCGGCGAGCAGACGGTTCTGTGTGGCGGGATGGTCGAACTGATCCGGATGGGTTTCGAGACGCTGGTCGAGGCGGGTTATGCGCCGGAAATGGCCTATTTCGAGTGCCTGCACGAGGTGAAGCTGATTGTCGATCTGATCTATGAAGGCGGCATCGCCAACATGAACTATTCGATCTCCAACACGGCCGAATATGGCGAGTATGTCAGCGGCCCGCGCATCCTGCCCTATGACGAGACCAAGGCGCGGATGAAAGCGGTTCTGAACGACATCCAGAGCGGCAAGTTCGTGCGCGATTTCATGACCGAGAACGCGGTCGGCCAGCCCTTCTTCAAGGGCACGCGCCGGATCAACGACGCGCACCAGATCGAGGACGTCGGCGAGAAACTGCGCGGGATGATGCCGTGGATCTCGGCCGGCAAGATGGTCGACAAATCGAAGAACTGAGGCCGGGGGGTCGGGGACTGAGACGGCCCGGATTCCGCGATTCGCACAAGCGTGACACAGAGAGCCCCCGGCCCATTGGTCGGGGGCTTTTTGGTGCAAGAACCGACGTTTCAGGGGCGAAAATTAACCCTTTGGTGATGAAAAACCCATGCGCGGGGGTGGCGGTGCGCGCGCCCGCAAAGGGCAACCCATTGTTTTCGTTTGATCCGGGCATCTGCGCGCGGCCCGAAGCGGGCAAACATGCAAGCAACGGTGAAGACCGGGGCGGGGGGTGACATCCGGCTGCCGTCCGGCTGCCACCCGGCTGCCGGGGGATGCGCCTCGGGGCCTGCGCGCGGTGTTAACCTGTCAAAGCGTCGCCTCGACCGCCGCGATGACCTGATCGACGGCGGCGTTGAGCAGGGTTTCATCCTCGCATTCAGCCATGACCCGGATCAGCGGCTCGGTTCCCGATCTGCGGATCAGGAGCCGCCCCTTGCCGTCAAGCCGCGCCTCGGCATCGGCGATGGCCTTTTGCACCCGACCGTCGGTCAATGGCGCCTGACCGGCCTTGTAGCGCACGTTCTTCAACAGCTGCGGCACCTTGTCGAAATTCCGCACCAGATCCGAGGCGCGATGCCCGGTGCGCACCATCTCGGACAGGAATTGCAGGGCGGCCATCAGCCCGTCGCCGGTGGTGGCGTAATCGGTCATCACGATATGGCCCGATTGCTCTCCGCCGAGGTTGAAGCCGCCCGCGCGCATCCGCTCGACCACATAGCGGTCACCGACCGCAGTGCGTTCGAGCCGCAGGCCGCGATCCACAAGGAACCGTTCAAGCCCGAGGTTGGACATCACCGTGGCGACCAGCGCGCCGCCCTTGAGCCGCCCCTCGTCGGCCCAGCGGGCGGCCAGCAGCGCCATGATCTGATCGCCGTCGGCGGGGGTGCCGGTCTCGTCGATCAGGATCACGCGGTCGGCGTCGCCATCGAGGCAGATGCCGAGATCGGCGCCGTGGGAGACCACGGTCTCTGAGGCGATGCGCGGATTGGTCGAGCCGCAATCCTGGTTGATGTTGAACCCGTCGGGGGACACGCCCACGGGGATGACCTCGGCGCCCAGTTCCCACAGCACTTCGGGGGCGGTGCGGTGGGCGGCGCCGTTGGCGCAATCGACGACCACCTTGATCCCGTCGAGGCGCTGGCCCGATGGAAAGGTGGATTTCACCCGCTCGGCATAGCGGAAGCGGCCGTCGTCGATCCGCTTGGCGCGGCCGATGTTGCGGGCCTGCACCGGCTCGACCCCCTGTTCGATCAGCGCCTCGATCTCGGTCTCGGCCTCGTCCGAGAGCTTGAACCCGTCGGGGCCGAAGAACTTGATCCCGTTGTCGACGGCCGGGTTGTGCGAGGCCGAGATCATCACGCCCAGGTCGGCCCGCATCGAATGGGTCAGAAGGCCGACGGCGGGGGTTGGCACGGGGCCAAGGAGAAGCACGTTCATGCCGGTCGAGGTCAGCCCGGCGGTGAGCGCGTTCTCGAACATGTAGCCCGACAGCCGCGTGTCCTTGCCGATCACGACGCGGTGGGCGACCGATTTGTCCTGCCGGAAATAGCGGCCCACGGCGGCGCCGATCCTGAGCGCCATTTCGGCGGTCATGGGATGCGTGTTGGCGGTGCCGCGCACCCCGTCGGTTCCGAAGAGCTTGCGTGTCATGGTCGTCCTTGCGTGACGGCGCGCCAGAGGGCCAGCGCCTGTGCGGTTTCGCTTACATCATGAACCCGCAGGATTTGCACCCCCTGCGCGACGGCGGCCAGCGCCACGGCGATCGAGCCGGGGGCACGGTCGGCGGCGTCGGGCGCGCGGCCCAGGCGGCCGATGAAGCCCTTGCGCGAGGCACCCAGAAGCACCGGGCAGCCCAGCCCGTGAAAAAGCGAAAGGCCGTTCAGGAGCGCCAGGTTGTGCGCCACCGTCTTGCCGAAGCCGATGCCCGGATCGACGATGATGCGGCCACGCGGGATGCCCAGCCCTTCGAGCGTTTCGACACGGTCCGCAAGCCAGTCATAGACATCGAGCAGCACGTCACCATAGCGCGGGTCGTCCTGCATGGATTCGGGGTCGCCCTGCGCATGCATGATGCAGACCGGCAGGCCCTGCGCGGCGCAGAACGGCGCCAGCAGCGGATCGAAGGTGAGGCCGGCCACATCATTGACCAGCGCCGCCCCGGCGGCGTGGGCGGCGCGGGCCACGGATTCCTTGCGGGTGTCGATCGAGATCGGGGTTGTGACCTCGGAGGCGATGGCGCGGATCACCGGTTCGGTGCGCGCGATTTCCACCGCGACGGGAGTCTCCTGCGCGCCCGGGCGGGTGCTTTCGCCGCCGATGTCGATCATGTCGGCCCCGGCTTCGGCCATCCCGAGCGCATGGCGCAGGGCCGGTGCGAAGCCGTCGAAGGCGCCACCGTCGGAAAAGCTGTCCGGGGTCACGTTGAGGATGCCCATGATCCGCGGGGCATCCAGGGTGAGACCGCAGACCGGGGCGCGCGGCGTGGTCAGGCGGGTGCGGATGTCGTCGGGGAGCGTGGCGGCGGGCCGTATTTCCGGCGGGGTGTCGCGGCGCAGCACCTCGACATGGGTGAACCAGCAGGCGCCACCCGCAAGGGGCAGCGCACCGGGCGGGCGCACGGCGCCGATCTGGGCGAGGGGTCGAAAATAGGTGCTCATGCCGGTCTGAATGGGCGAATGCGCCGCGCTTGGCAAGGTTCAGAGCCGTATTGCGTCGACCGGCAGGCTGCGCCCGGGCAGGTCGGCGGGCGTTTCCGGCAGGGATTCGCCGATCGCGAGGAACGAGGTCGCCTGCATCGCCCGCGCAAACCAGAGCGCCAGCGCCACCGCGTCGCCGCCCTTGGCCGAGGGACCGTCGACCGCGTCGAGCACGATCTTGGACGGGGCCCAGACGCTGATCTGGCCGTGTTTCATGGCCCAGTCCAGTTCGGTGCGGGTTTCGACCACGACGCAGCGCGGATCGCGCGCCGCGAGCACCCATGCGTTCTGTTCGATGGCCAGCAGGTCGATGCGCCTTTGGGTCATGGCGTGGCCGGTGCGCGGGACGGCAAGATCGGAGGGACCGACGCAGAGCAGCACCGGATGCGCGCCCACTTCAAGCTGGTCGAGCCATGCGCAGAGATGCGGTGCGGCAATCGCGGCGTTCGAGAGGTACACGACCCGGGGATGCGGCACCTTGCCCGGTTCGGGCGGGGCGGTGAACAGGGCCGGGTCGCCCTTGGAGCGCACGATCTCGACGCCCAGCGCGCCGGGGCCACGGTCGAGCTTCTCGACCCGCACGAAGACTCGCTCGGCCTGCGGTTCGAAAAGGATGCGTTCGGCGATGCGTTCGGCCAGCGTTTCGAGCAGGTTCAGGCGTTCGGCGGCCAGTTCGGTGGCAATCGCCTCGGTCACCTTGTCATAGCTGAGGATGCGGTCGACATCATCGTCGATCAGGCTGTCGAGGGGGCGCACCTCGACCACGATGTTGAACTGCACACGCTGGGTCTTGCCGCGCTCGGACTGGAAGGCGCCGATCTCGACCTCGACCACGTGATCGCGCAGCGAGATCCGGTCATGCGGTTGCTCACCGCCCGTGGCGCGGGCGCGCGCATCGGGATGGGCGAATGCGAGTTGGATTTCGTTGCTCATGGCCTGAGCCCTCCGGGGCGGCGGCTTGGGGTGCGGATACTGGAGGCCAGTTTAGCCGTGCCGGGCGCGCATATCAGGATGAGGCGCGGCACGAAAGCCACGTTTTGCGGCATGGCGGGCACGATCTTGCCGGCGCCGCGCGCCGTCGTCCGAAGGGTGGGTGCCGCGCGTGCTCAGTTCCGCGACAGGCGCGTCGGCTGGCGGTAGAAATGGTGAAACCCGATCGTGGCGGTGCGCGGAAACTTGCGCGCCCAGCGCGGATTGACCGCCTTGGTATGAAAATGGGTCGCCCCCTTGGTCAGTGCGCGCGGCGCGCCATCCACCATGACCTTGGCGACCTTGCCGACCCGGGCAAAGGCGTTCGGCTCGTTGATCGTGTTCTTCTTGCCATTGCAGTTATAGGAGAACTGGCAAGCATGTTTCCGGCCCGTGCCCTGACCGACCACGCTGCACACCGTGTCGGGATAGTTCGGGTTGTCGACCCGGTTCAGGATCACCTCGGCGACCGCGAACTGGCCTTTCACGGTCTCGCCCCGGGCTTCGAAATAGAGCGCCTCGGCCAAGCAACGCCATTGCGGCCCGCCCTTGACGCGGGGCTGCGCGGCGAGCCACTCGCCCGAGTAGAGCCGTGCGGAGGCCGACGCCGGGTCGAACAGTCTCCTGGCCTGCATCAAGGAAAGCGACGCGAGAGCGCGCTTTTCCTTGGTCAGGAGTTGCTTGACCGTGGTGTCGGCCAAGGCGGGTACCGCGGCGAACAGGGCCACGAAAACGGCAGGCAGCAAAGACATGACAGATATCCCCAGGTGACGAAGTTCACCGAAAACATGAACTTGGATTCATAACAGCCGGTTTTTTATTCAATTTCTTTGCAAAGGTCCAGTTTGCCCGCCATGGGCGAAATGGCGCAGTGTGGCAAATCTGCCCAATCCTTATCCCAAGGCGCAGGATATGGCCTGCTGGGGGTGGCGGTTCTACCCGATCTTGTCGCGCACGGCGATTTGTGCCGCCGCAAGCCGCGCCACGGGAACGCGGAATGGCGAGCAGGAAACATAGTCGAATCCGGCTGCGCGGCAGAAGTCGATTGATTCGGGGCTGCCGCCATGTTCGCCACAGATCGACAGCACCAGGTCGGGATGGGCCGCGCGTCCGCGTTCGGCGGCGAGGCACAAGAGCTCGCCCACGCCCTCCTGATCGAGGGTGTGGAACGGGTCCTCGGGGAAGACGCCCTGTTGCACATAGGTCGACATGAACCGGCCCGCGTCGTCGCGCGACAGGCCATAGGTCATCTGCGTCAGGTCGTTGGTGCCGAAGCTGAGGAAGGCGCAATGCGGCGCGATATCGCCCGCGCGCAACGCCGCGCGGGGCGTTTCGACCATGACCCCGATGCGATAGTCGAAATCCTGCCCGGTCTCGTTGCGCACCGCCGCCGCGACGGCGTCGATATGGGTCTTGACCAGTTCGACCTCGCGCTTGGCGGAAACCAGCGGGATCATGATCTCGGGCACCACCGGGGCACCGTCGCGGCTGGCCTCGATCGTGGCCTCGAAGATGGCGCGGGCCTGCATGTCGTAGATCTCGGGCACGGTGATCCCGAGGCGCACGCCGCGCATGCCCAGCATTGGGTTGTATTCGCTCAGGGCCTCGACCCGGCGGGTCACGTCCGACAGTGGCAGGTCGAGCGCATCGGCCAGTTCGCGATGGCCGGCGCGATCATGCGGCAGGAACTCGTGCAGGGGCGGGTCGAGCAGGCGGATGCAGACCGGCTGGCCCTGCATGATGCGAAACAGCTCGGTGAAATCGGCGCGCTGCATCGGCAGCAGCCGTTCCAGCGCCGCGCGCCGGTCCTGCGCGGTGTTGGCAAAGATCATCTCGCGCATGACGATCAGGCGGTCGGTCTCGAAGAACATGTGCTCGGTCCGGCACAACCCGATGCCCTCGGCCTTGAAGTTGCGCGCGGTGAGCGCATCGGCGGGGGTGTCGGCATTGGCGCGCACGGCGATGTCGCGTTCGGCGTCCGCCCATCCCATGAGTGTCCGGAAGGTGTCGTCCTGCGCCGATTCCAGGAGCGGGGCGGCGCCAGCGAGGATCTCGCCCGAGGTGCCGTCGACGGTGATCACGTCGCCGGCGCGCAGCACCCGCCCGTCGGGGGCGGTGAGCGTCTTCTTGCGCAGGTGGAAGCGCAGCTCTGTCGCGCCCACCACGCAGGGCAGGCCCAGCCCGCGCCCGATCACGGCGGCATGTGAGGTCATGCCGCCGCGTTCGGTCAGCACGGCGACGGCGGCATGCATGCCGCGAATGTCCTCGGGCGAGGTTTCGCGGCGCACCAGGATGCAGGGCTCATCGCGCGAGGCGCTGGCCTGGGCGTCGGAGGCGGAAAAGACGATCCGGCCGGTCGCGGCGCCCGGGCTGGCGGCGATGCCGTGGGCGAGTCGGTCGCGCGGGGCATCGGGGTCGACCTGGCGGTGCAGAAGCTCGCTCAGCATGCGCGGGTCGACCCGCATCAGCGCCTCCTGCGGCGGGATGATCCCGTCTTCGGCCAGTTGCACGGCGATGCGCACGGCCGCGCGGGTCGAGCGCGGCACGCGCACCCCGTCGAGCAGCCAGACCTTGCCGTTCTCGATGGTGAACTCGGCCTGCATCTCGGCGCGCAGGTTCACGCGCATGAGCTTGGTATAGTCGATCAGGTCGGCAAAGGCCTGTGGTGCCAGCTCTTCGAGAGAGGGACCGCGCGGGTCGCGTTCGAGATAGAGCGACGCCTCGCCCCGGAGCGCGTCGCGGCCCTGGCTTTGCGAGAGGTAGCGCCCGGTGATCTGGGGCAGGCCGGTCTGACTGCTGACAAGCTGGATCACGCCGGAGCCAGACTCGCCCTGCCCCACGCCGAAGACCATTTCCTGCACCACGAGGCCCAGCCCGGCGTCGACGGGCGCGCCCTTGGCCTGGCGCAGGAGCCGGGCGGTCGTACCCTCCCAGGCGCGGGCCATCGAGCGCAGAACGGCGGCAAGCTGCACCGCGGGGTCCTGCGGGAACGCCTCCTCGGCCTCGTCCTCATAGGCGTCGAGCGCCTCGGCGAGGCCGCCGGGACCGGTATCTCTGATGCTTTCGAACATGTCGGGGTCGAGCCGGGCGACATGGATCGCATAGGATTGCACGAAGCGCAGGTAGAGCGTGGCCGCGGCCTCGGGCCCGAGGCGGTCGGCGAGATCGGCATGGACCGCGTCGTTCATGCCGATATTGAGCACCGCGCCCGGGCCGCCCCAATCGGGGTCTTCCGAGGAGGGGCGCACGCACAAGAGGGCGGCGTCGCCGAACGGGGCGAGCAGATCGTCCATGTCGGGCATCTGCCCCGCCGCGATGCGGTGGACCGCATCGAAGGAAAGCGCGACGGTGCGCGGCACCGGCAGATCGAGCCGCACCAGGCGTTGCAGGCATTTCGCCCGCCCGCCATGGGTTGCGGTCGCGACCGGTGCGGTGGGGGTGATCAGGGTGATATGGGGGTCGTCTTGCTGCAACGCGGCGTCCTTTGCTTTGGGGCGCAGAATACGCGCAGACGTGGGGCAGGCAAGCAAAAGCTTGAACCCCGCGCCCGCCCGGCCCATGGTCGGCGCTGGACAGATCGAGACAGGAAGGGAAACGCCATGAGCATGGTTCACGTCTTTGCGGTCATCACCGCCAAACCCGGGCAGCGCGACGCGGTGCTGGAGAAGTTCCGCGCCAACGTGCCGGCGGTCGAGGCCGAGGACGGCTGCATCGAATATCGCGCGGTGTTGGATACCGAGGGCGCCGGGGCGTTCCAGACACCGCTTGGCCCCGACACGTTCGCGGTGGTCGAGAAATGGCAGAGCATGGCGGCGCTGCAGGCCCATGCGGGGGCGCCGCATATGAAAGCCTATGGCGCGGCGGTGAAGGACATGCTGGCCGACCGGGTGATCCACGTGCTGAGCGACGCCTGACCCGGGCGCGCGGAGGCGAGGGTGACGGGGGCCAGCCCCCGATGCGCAAGATGCCAAGGCATCTTGTCGCTACCCCCGGAGTATTTGGGGCAAGATGAAGCCCGGGGCCGGTCTCAGCCCTGGATGCGGGTAAGGTCGGCGACCGAGAGGCAGAGGGTGCGGATGCGGCTCAGCAGGTTGAGGCGGTTACGGCGCAGCACCTCGTTCTCGGCATTGACCTGCACCGCCTCGAAAAACGCATCGGTGGGGGCGCGCAGCTGGGCCATGGCGGCCATGGCGGCGGCGAAATCCTCGGCCTTCATGGCGCTGGCGATCTCGGGCTCGGCACTGTCGAGCGCGGCGAAGAGGGCCTTTTCCTCGTCGGTCTCGGCGAATTTCACGTCCGCGCCGAAGGAATATTCCACACCGTCCTTTTCCTCGGCTTGGGTGAGGATGTTGTTGGCCCGCTTGAAGCCCTGAAGCAGGTTGTCGCCGTCGTCGGTTTTCAGGAACGCCGACAGCGCCTCGGCGCGGTTGACCAGAAGGGTGAGATCGTCATTGCCCTCCATGGCAAGGCAGGCGTCGATCACGTCATGGCGGATGCCCTCGTCACGCAGGTGGACTTTGAGGCGGTCGTGGATGAAGGCGAGGAGGTCGGGAACCTTTTCGCTATCTTCCCCTGGAATCGAAGCATTCGGAAAATTCCGTTCAAGATCATCCGCCATAAAGGGTTGGTCGTCCTGCCGCGCAATGGCGATTTCGCGCGCGAACACCGACCGCCCGAGTGCTTTTTCAGCAATATCCGCAATGCTCACCCGCAACCCATTCCCCAACACCAACCGGATCACCCCCAAGGCCGCGCGGCGCAGCGCGTAAGGGTCTTTCGAGCCGGTGGGTTTCTCGTCGATGGCCCAGAAGCCGGTGAGCGTGTCGATCTTGTCGGCCAGCGCCACGGCGACGCTGACGGGGTTCGTGGGGACGGCGTCGCCGGGGCCGAGGGGTTTGTAGTGCTCTTCGCAGGCTTCCGGCACGCCGTCGTCATGGCCTGCGGCCTGCGCGTAATAGCGGCCCATCACGCCCTGCAATTCGGGGAATTCGCCGACCATTTCGGATTGCAGGTCGGCCTTGGCCACGCGGGCGGCCTCGGCGGCGAGGTCGGGTTTGGCGCCGACCATGGGGGCGATCTCGCGGGCCAGCGCCTCGATGCGCTTGATGCGGTCGGCCTGGCTGCCCAGCTTGTTGTGGAAGGTCACGTCGGAGAGGCCCGCAGCCATGCCTTCGAGTCCCTTTTCGCGGATGGTGCGCAGGTCGTTTTCCCAGAAGAATTTCGCGTCACTGAGCCGGGCCGCCAGCACCTTTTGATTGCCCGCAAGGATGGTGGCGCCATGGTCGGGCGTTTCGATATTGGCGACGGTGATGAAGCGTTCGATGCGGCCCGTCTTGGGGTTGCGCAGCGAGAAGAATTTCTGGTGTTCGCGCATGCTGGTTTGCAGCACCTCGGGCGGCAGGTCGAGGAAATCGGCGCCGATCTCGCCCATCAGCACCACGGGCCATTCCACGAGCCCCGCCACCTCGGCGAGCAGCCCGCGATCCTCGAACAGTTCGAAGCCGGAGGCGAAGGCGCGGTTTTGCGCCTCATGCAGGATGTGGCCGGCGCGCTCCTCGGCGTCGAGGATGACATGGGCGCGTTTGAGTTTCGCGGCGTAGTCGTCGAAGCCCGTCACCGCGAAGGGTGCGGCGCCCATGAAGCGGTGGCCGCGCGTGGTGTTGCCGGCGGTGATGCCGTCGATTTCGAAGGGGACGGTCTCGGCGCCTTCCTCGGTGCTGAGGATACAGAGGATCGAATGCAGCGGGCGGACCCAGCGCAGGCTGCCTTCGCCCCAGCGCATCGACTTGGGCCAGGGGAAATTGCGGATGGTCTGTTCCAGAACCTCGGCGACGATGGCCGCGGCGGGGCGGCCCGGTTTCTCGATGGTGGCGAAATAGACCGCGCCCTTGGGGGTGTCGCGTTGTTCAAGCTGATCGCGGGTGAGGCCGGCGCCGCGCAGAAAGCCCTCGATCGCCTTGTCGGGGGCGTCGGTGCGCGGGCCCTTGCGTTCCTCGCGGATTGTGGGGCTTGCCGCGAGCAGGTCCTCGATGGCGAGGGCGATGCGGCGCGGCGTGGAAAAGGCCCGTGCACCGCCATAGGTCAGCCCCGCCTCGACCAACCCATCGGTCATGCGCTTTTGCAGATCCTGCGCCGCGCGGGCCTGCATCCGCGCGGGGATTTCCTCGGAGAAAAGCTCGATCAGGAGGTTGGGCATGTCAGTTGCCTTGCTCTTTTGGGGGGCAGTCTTCGGGTGTGGGGCGGCCGTCGAAGACCACTTCGCCGCAATGGTTGATCTGGTGCCAGACAAAGCCGCGCCCGTCGGACATGACGGCGACCACCCTGTCGATGCCGTATTCGATATTGGCGGTGCCGAGGAAGGCATGGGCCGCGCCGGTTTCGAGGGCGGCGCCGACTTCCCCGGCGTCAAAGCATGAGAACCAGCCGGGAGCGACCAGCGGTTCGGGGTCGGCATAGGGTTGATAGCGCGCGCGCAGCGCATCGAGGCCAAGCGAGGTGGTGAAGCAGGCGCGGTAGCGAATGGGCGAGCTGTCGGCATTGATGGCGCGGAAATCATCATAGGCGATGGGTTCGGGCGTGCCGGTGGCGCTGTCCGTGAGCATCACGTCACCGGTGCCGCTGGGCGTCACCTCTTCGTAGAAGGCGTAGACCTGGAGGTAATAGATCGCCGCCCCCGCGAGGAGCGAGACAATGACGATGAAGCCTGCGATGATCTTGCCGCTCATGGCGCGGGATACCCCCCAGCCTCGGTCAGCACGAAGGCGTCGGCGCATTTGCGGGCCAGCGCGCGCACGCGGCCGATATAGGCCTGGCGTTCGGTGACCGAGATCACCCCGCGCGCGTCGAGCAGGTTGAAGATGTGGCTGGCCTTGATGCATTGGTCATAGGCCGGGTGGGCCATGACGATGCGCTTATCGGTCTTGGGGTCGTGGTGTGCCTGCGTCAGGATCGCCTCGCATTCTGCCTCGGCCTCCTGGAAATGGCGCAAGAGGATGTCGGTATCGGCGATGTCGAAATTCCAGCGCGAATACTCCTCTTCGGTCTGGCGGAACACGTCGCCATAGGAAAGCGGGATGCGCGCGTCGGGGTCGTTGAAGGGCATGTCCATCACATGATCGATGCCCAGCACATACATCGCCAGCCGTTCCAGACCGTAGGTGAGTTCACCCGAGACGGGGTGGCAGTCATGGCCGCCAACCTGTTGAAAATAGGTGAATTGCGAGACTTCCATGCCGTCGCACCAGACCTCCCACCCGAGGCCCCAAGCGCCGAGCGTGGGGGATTCCCAGTCGTCCTCGACAAAGCGGATGTCGTGCAGGGCCATGTCGATGCCGATCGCCTTGAGCGAGCCGAGATAGAGGTCCTGAAGGTCGGGGGGGCTGGGTTTGATCAGCACCTGATACTGGTAATAATGCTGGAGCCGGTTGGGGTTCTCGCCATAGCGCCCGTCGGTGGGGCGGCGCGAGGGCTGGACATAGGCGGCGGCCCAGGGGCGTGTGCCGAGGCTGCGCAGGGTGGTGGCGGGGTGGAAGGTGCCGGCGCCGACCTCCATGTCATAGGGCTGCATGATCGCGCAGCCCTGCTCGGCCCAGTAGGATTGGAGCCGCAGGATGATGTCCTGGAAACTGCGGGGTCTGGCCGTTTGGGACGTCATTGAAATGCCTCTTTCATGCGCCTTTGTCGCGCCTCGGATCGCGTTCGCGCCCTGCTTAATCGGGGGGGGCGGAAGGGTCAATTGCAGGCTCACGCATATTTTGGATGCGCGGGGCGGGGGATTTGGTAAAACACGATGAGAAACGAGACCAGAGCGGACAGGGCAAGGGCATTCATTCCATCATGATCAGACAGTTTTACGCGGTTTTCATCATCCTTTTTCTTTTCGCGCGCCCGCTGGCGGCGCAGCAGGATATCGCATGGGTTCAGGTCGAGGCGCAGCCCAGCCTGACCCAGGCGCAGGAGCGCATCCGCGCCTATGGCGCGCGGCTTCCGGACGTGAACGGGTTCGCGCTTGGCGGTGGTTGGTACGCCATCGTGCTGGGCCCCTACACCGAGGACGACGCGCAGCGGGTGCTGCGAGTCTATCGCGCCGAGGGCGAGATTCCGCGCGACAGCTTCATCGCCCGCACCAGCAGTTTTCGTCAACAATTCTGGCCGGTTGGCGCGAATTTGCTGGACCTGCCCGACCCCGCAGAGCCAGAGGAAAGCGTCGCGCCGCAGGTCGCCGAGGCGGAGCCGGAACCGCAGGTGCAACCGATTGACGAAACCCCGACCGAGGCGCGCCGGAGCGAGGCGGAGCTGAGCCGGGAGGAGCGCATGGCGTTGCAGGAGATGCTGCAATGGGCCGGGGTTTACACCGCCGGGATTGACGGCGCGTTCGGGCGCGGCACGCGCGGCGCGATGGCCGCCTGGCAGCGCGACAACGGGTATGAGGCGACCGGCATCCTGACCACGATGCAACGGGCCGAATTGAAACGGCAATACAATGCCATTCTCGACGGTCTGGACCTCGAGCTGGTGCGCGACGACACCGCCGGGATCGAAATGGCGATTCCGACCGGCGTGGTGGATTTTTCCGCCTACAAGCCGCCCTTCGTGCATTTCGACGCCAGCGGAGAGCTTGACGCAAAAGTGTTGATGATTTCCCAACCGGGCGATCAGAACACCCTGTTCGGGCTTTACGACATCATGCAGACCCTCGAAATCGTGCCCGAGACGGGTCCGCGCGAACGCGACCGCGACAGTTTCGTTCTGACCGGGCAGAATGCCCGCATGATCAGCCATACCGAGGCGCGCTTGCAAGGTGGCGAGATCAAGGGGTTCACGCTGGTCTGGCCGCGCGGCGACGACGAGCGCCGGTCGCGGCTTCTGGATGAGATGCGCCAGAGTTTCAGCCGCCTGGACGGCGTGATGAGCCCGTCCGAAGGTGTTGAATCGCAACAGGATATCGACCTTGTTTCGGGGCTGGAGATCCGCCGGCCAAGCCTGTCACGCTCGGGGTTTTTCGTCGATGGGCGGGGCACGGTGGTGACCACCGCGCAGGCGGTGGAGAATTGCGAGAAGATCACGCTCGACAACCGTTATGAGGCTGACATCCTCGGGCTTGACGCGGTGCGGGGCATTGCGGTGCTGCGCGCGCGCGAGGCGTTGGCGCCGGGGCGGGTGGCGGCGTTGCGTGAGGGTGATCCAAGGCTGCAATCGGACGTGGCGGTGTCGGGATTCTCTTACGAGGGGCGGCTGGGCGCGCCGACGCTGACCTTTGGAACGCTGAGTGATATCAAGGGTTTGCAGGGCGAGTCCGGGCTCACGCGACTGGCGTTGAACGCGCTTCCGGGGGATGCGGGGGGGCCGGTGATGGATACCGGCGGGGCCGTGTTCGGAATGCTGTTGCCGCACCCCGATGGCGCGCGCAAACTGCCCGAGGGCGTGCATTTCGCCGCCGATGCGGCGACCATTCGCGAGGTGCTGCAAGATCTTGGAATCACGGCACAATCCGGACCTTTCAAGGACAGCATGACGCCCGAGGCGCTGACCGATCATGCCGCCGGGATGACGGTTCTGGTCAACTGCTGGTAGGCGCCGCGCACGGTGGGGTTAACAGGGGTTTCGCACCGAAAATCGGGGGGTGACTCCCGGCTGCTGCCCGGCTGACATGCGTGCACCGCCGCGTTGCGGCGATTTCGGTGCCGGAACAGGTTAACGCAACGCGCGCTGGGCCCCGGAGGATCGCCCGCATCGGCACCCCCGCGCAATGGCACATCCGGATCCGGGCACCGAATGGGCCGACAGCCGTCAGGCGCGCCAGAATTGAACGGTGAACAGGACAAAGACCACCATGAGTTCGAGCCGGCCCACGAACATGCCGAAGATCAGGATCCACTTGGCGGTGTCGTTCAGCGGCGCGAAGTTGCCGGCAGGGCCGATGATGTCGCCCAGGCCCGGGCCGATATTGGCGATGGCCGTCGCCGCGCCCGAGACCGAGGTGATGAAATCGAGCCCGGTGAGCGAGAGCGCAACGGCGATCAGGCCCAGCGTGACGATGAAAAAGACGAAGAAACTCATCACCGAGTTGAGCACGTCGTCGGTGACCGGTCGCCCTTCGAAATGCGGGCCGAACACGCCATGGGGATACAATGTGCGCCTGAGCTGGGCGCGGATCGAGGAGAACAGGATCTGGTAGCGGAACACCTTGATCGAACAGGTGGTCGAACCGGCGCAGCCGCCGATCAGCCCTATGAAGAAGAACAGCGTGACGAGGAACGCCCCCCAGCCCATGTAATCGGCCGAGGCATAACCGGTGCCCGACAGGATCGAGGTGATGTTGAAGAGCGCCTTGCGAATGGCGGTTTCCGAGGCTGTTCCAAGGCTTGTCATCAGCACCAGCGTGGCCAGCGCCACCAGCACCGCGAGGATCGCGAGAAAGACCCAGACCTGGCGGTCGCGCAAGAGCGGCGTGGACTGGCCGTTGAGCATCTGCACATAGCGCACGAAGGGCAGCGCCGCGAGGATCATGAACAGCGTGGCGGCATATTCATGCGGGCCGGGAAACGCCCCGAACGAGGCGTCGTAATTGGCAAACCCGCCGGTGGCGATGGTGGTGAAGGCATGCACCGTGGCGTCGAACGCGCTCATCCCGAGCAGGAGATAGGTCAGCATGCAGGCGACGGTGAGACCGATATAGATGACCGAGATCTGCCGGGCGATGGCGGTGGCGCGGGGCAGGATCTTGCCCATCGTGTCGAACGCCTCGGTGCGGAACACCTGCATCCCCCCGACCCGCAGTTCGGGCAGGAACACCATGGCGACGACGATGATGCCGATCCCGCCCAGCCATTGCAGGATGCCGCGCCACAGCAACAGCCCCTTGGGCAGGTCGTCGAGACCCGAAAGCACGGTCGATCCGGTGGTGGTCAGGCCCGACATCGCCTCGAAGAACGCATCGGTAAAGCCCAGCCCGGTCGCCCCCAGCATGAGCGGCAGTGCGCCGAAGACCGGCAGCGCCAGCCACACCCCCGACGTGAGCAGGAAAGTCTGCTGGATGGTCAGCCCCTCGCGCAGGCCGTTGCGGCAGGCGAGTGCCATGAGTGTGCCGACCAGCACCGTCAGCACCGCGGATTCGGCGAAGGCGGGCCAGTGGCCGCGCCCCTCGGCCAGATCGACCAGCAGCGGCGGCAGCATGGTCAGGCCAAGCGTGGCCACCAGAAGGCCGATCACATATCCAACGGGGCGCATGTCGATCATGGCCTGAGCGTTGGGAGTTTCCGCGCACGCTGTCAAGCGCCCTTGGACAGGGGGCCATCGGGTGCGGCCGCCGTGGCGGGTTCAGACGTAGTAGAGATCGCGGAAGACGTGATGCGCGATATCCTCGCGATTGAGGCCCATCTGAGCCAGTTCGGCATCGGAGCGGGCTTCGAGCGCGACGATCCGGTCGCGGCGCGAACGGATATGGGCGTTGGTTTCAATCCCGCGCATGATCGAGGCCAGCACCCGGGCAAAGCCCGAGCGGAGCGAGTCGGAGACGGTGAATTGAGACGTGGTATCAGCCATTTTGGAAACCTTTCCTGAATTCGGTCAGATCGTGGTTTCCTCCCTGCCGATCAAGATAGGGGGTAACTGGGTCAGCACCACTGACAAATACGCAACCCCGCCTCCCGCCTCCTGCAAGCGGCGAGCGCGAAACTTCGCGGGCCGGAAGGTTCAGCCGACGTGGAACAGCGTGGTGAAGAGCCGCGGATCGAGGCTGCTGGTTTCGAACAGTTCACCCTCGGTCAGGATCGAGACGGCATCGTGGGAATGCAGCGATTCCTGATGGCTGGCGACGACGCGGAAATCGCCGACGCGCGGGTCGTCTTCGAGCTGCTGGGCAAAGAGCCGTGTCGCATCCTCGACGAAGATCGGGTTGGCGGCGTTCAACTCGGCGAAAGCCTGTTCGTCCTCGCGCTTGACCATCACTTGCGTTTCGGTCGGCACGGCGGCGCGGGCGAGGTCGATGAGATCCTCGAACCACAGGCATTTCGCCTCGCACAGCACCTCGACCGAGAGCCGCGCCACCGAGCGTTGCGAATGCGGCGTGGCGAGTTGCCCGCGCGCCGCCCGTGCATGTTCGGCGAGTTCCAGCGAACAGGGACAGGTCGAGGAATAGACATAGTCGAGATGGATGATCTTGCGCCGCACCCCGCCCTGTTCGACAAGTTCGAGCGCGATGTCGTAATACTGATAGCCGGCAAGGCCCGAACGCAGGCTCTCGACCTTCATCGGGAAGGAGAGGCGCATCTGGATGCGGGCGTCGAAGCTTTCGAGGTCGGATTTGTAATCGTCGAGCGCGGCCTCGATCACCTCGAAGCTGAAGGTCTTGTCGGCATGGGCATAGAAGCTGCGCATGATGCGGCTCATGTTGATGCCCTTTTTCTCGGCCTCCAAGCTGACACTGCCGGTGACGGAGGTTTCCAGCGTCAGATCGCCGTTGTCGCGGGTGTGATACTGGATCGGCAGGCGGAAATTCGAGATGCCGACATGCTGGATCACGCGTTTCGCGCCGCGGATGAGGCTGGCCGGGCCGTTCTGAAGATCCGGCAGCGTCGCCTTGTAGGCCGGCGAGACGGTGAAGCCTTTGGGATAGTCGCGCGAATACTCGGGGTATTGTGCGCCGGGGGTCAGGCGCGCAAGGGCGGGGTCGAGATCGGCCAGTTCCTCGGGGCTGGCCTGCTCGGCCCATTGGCGCAGCCGGGCGAGCGCGGTTTCGGCCTCGTCGCGCGTGGGTGCCTTGTCGATATCGGGCGTGATCTTGTTCATGTCCCTGCCCCCCTGTGGGCCAATGCTGCCAGTCGCAATGTAAGGGCGACAGCGCGAAATTGCCAATGCTTATGCCCGGGTATACGCGACCGCGCGGGCATGGATCAGTTTTTTGCGCCCCTGCCGCAAGGGAATGCGACGCGGGGGGCGCGGATTCTTGAGTATTTCTGGCAAGATGAAGGGGCGGGGCAGGCCCGATTCAGGCTCGATTCAGGCTCGATTCAGGCCCGGTCGAGCGCGCCCGTGACGTCGGCAACGAGGTCGTCGGGGTCTTCAAGCCCCACGGAAAAGCGGATCAGACCGGGTGTGATGCCGAGGGCCGCGCGCTGATCCGCGGACAGGCGCTGATGGGTGGTGGTTGCCGGGTGGGTGGCAATGGATTTCGCGTCGCCGAGATTGTTCGAGATCACCACGATTTCAAGCGCGTTGAGAAAGCGGAAGGCGGCCCCCTGCCCGCCCTTGAGGTCGAGCGAGACCACGGTGCCGCCCTGCCCGGTCTGGGCGCGGACCAGATCGTGTTGCGGATGGCTGGGCAGGCCCGGATAGAGGGTGCGGGCGAGTTTCGGATGGCCCTCGACCGCCTCGGCCAGTTTCAGGGCACTGGCGGCCTGTGCGCGCACCCGCAGGTCGATGGTTTCCAGCCCCTTGAGCATGATCCAGGCGGTGAAGGGCGACATCGCACCGCCGGTGTGTTTCATGTAGGGTTCGACCGTCTTGCGGATGAAATCGCGCGTGCCCAGCACCACGCCGCCCAGCGCGCGGCCCTGCCCGTCGATATGCTTGGTCGCGGAATAGACCACCACGTCAGCGCCGAGCGCGATGGCGCGGGAAAAGACCGGGGTGGCGAAGACATTGTCGACGATCACCAGCGCGCCGTTGTCGTGGGCGATGTCCGAAACGGCGCGGATGTCGATCACCTCGAGCGTGGGGTTGGCGGTGGATTCGAAGAACACGGCGCGGGTGCCGGGGCGGATGGCGGCGCGCCACTGGTCCATGTCGGTGCCGTCGACGAATGTGACCTCGACCCCGAAGCGGGGCAGCAGGTCTTCGAGGATATAGAGGCAGGAGCCGAACAGCGCGCGGGCGGCGACGACGTGATCGCCGGCCTTGAGGCAGGACATGAGCGAAGCATTGACGGCGGCCATGCCGGAGGCGGTGGCGAAGGCGTCCTCGGCCCCTTCGAGCCGGGCGATCCGCTCTTCGAACATCGCCACGGTGGGGTTGCCGTAGCGGGCATAGATGAATTCGTCGGGGCCGGCTTCGAGGAATCGCGCCTCGGCGGCTTCGGCGCTGTCATAGACGAACCCCTGGGTGAGGAAGATCGCCTCGCTCACTTCGCCATATTGCGACCGGCGGGTGCCGCCATGCACCAGCGCGGTGCGGGTGTTCCATTTGTCGCTCATCACGCGCTCCTTTCGGGGGCGGGGCCCCGATGAAAAAAACCCCCGGTCGCGGTCATGCGACGGGGGCAGCCCTGCGATGACCTCTTTAGCGGCATGTTTAGAGTGGCCCGCAATCCGGTAACAAATCGCCACAGGGCGGCGTTTAATCGCCGGGCGGTCTTGCGTCAATTCAATTCGTGGCCGGGTGGCAACGTCATGGATTTGTAACCCATGTTTCACGCGGGTTTCATGGGCGCGGGCGATAGCAGACCCACAAGATGTTGTGGGAGCAGGTCGGATGCCTGTGATCCGGGTGAATTGTGCCGATGCGGGGCTGGTGCTGCATCGCGAGGGGGGGTCGGCGGAGGCGGCGCTGGCCCGGGCCGCGCGCGAAAGCGCGGGGCCGGTGATCGTGATGGTGCACGGGTTCAGTTTTCGCCCCGGCCATGGGGCGCATTGCCCGCATGCGCATATCCTCGCGATGGAGGACGGCCCGAGTTGGAAGGCGAAAAGCTGGCCCCGGGGGTTGGGGTTCGGCAGCGGGGCGGCGGATGAGGGGCTGGGCCTTGCCTTTGGCTGGGAGGCGCGCGGCACGATCTGGGATGCCTATCGGCGGGCCGCGATTGCCGGGCGGGCGTTGGCGCGGGCGGTGCGGATCATACGGGCCGCGGCGCCGGGGCGGGCAGTGCATTCGATCGGTCATTCCCTGGGGGCGCGGGTGGTGATGCGGGCGATGGCGCAGCTTGAGCCGGGCGCGGTGGGGCGGGCGATATTGCTCAACCCGGCCGAGTTTCGCGGCGCGGCCGAGGCGGCACTGGCGCGCGGCGCGGGCAGGCGCGCCGAGGTGATCGCGGTGACGGGGCGCGAGAATGCCGGGTTCGACATGATGCTGGAACGGCTGGTCGGGCCGGTGCAGCGGCGGCGCTTGCGGCCCGGCGACCGGGTGCTGGGGCGCGCGCAGCTCGATGCGCCGGGGCAGGTGACGCTGCGGCTCGACCGGGGTGAAGTGGTGACGCGGCTGGCGGCGCTGGGTCATCCGCTGGGCGAGAAGCGGCCGGCGATCTGTCATTGGTCGCCCTATCTGCGCCGGGGCGCGTTGCCGCTTTATGCAGCGCTGATGCGGCAGCCCGAGGCCATCGCGCTTGATGCGCTGCGGGTGGCCACGTCCAGGACCGAGGCCGCGCCGGTGACGTGGCGCCCCTCGCTCTCGCTCTTGCCAATGGGGCGAAATGCGCCATCATGACGCCCGAAAGGGAGACCCGTCATGACCAGACCCATCGAATTGTATTTCTGGCCCACGCCGAACGGGTGGAAAGCCTCGATCGCGCTGGAGGAGATGGGGCTGCCTTACGAGGTGACGCTGGTCAATATCGGCAAGGGCGAGCAGTTCGCGCCGGAGTTCCTTGCGATCTCGCCCAACAACCGGATGCCGGCGATTGTCGATCCCGAGGGGCCGGGGGGCGGGCCGGTCTCGGTCTTCGAATCAGGGGCGATCCTGATGTACCTGGCGCGCAAGACGGGGCGGTTCTACGGGCAGTCCGAGCGCGAGCGGATCGCGGTCGAGGAATGGCTGATGTGGCAGATGGGTGGTGTCGGGCCGATGGCGGGCCAGGCGCATCATTTCCTGAAATATGCCCCGGTGATGGACCCGCCGCAGGTGCTGCCCTATGCGCAGGATCGGTATCGGGGCGAGGTGGCGCGGCTTTACAAGGTGCTCGACACGCGGCTGGCGGAAAACGAATACGTGGCGGGCGATTTCTATTCGATCGCCGACATGGCGATCTGGCCCTGGGCGTCGCTGTGGGAGGGGCAACAGCAGACATTGGACGACAAGCCGCATTTCGCGCGCTGGCTGGAGGCGGTGGGTGGTCGTCCCGGCGTGAAGGCGGGCCGGGCGCTTCATGCCGAGCTGCGCCAGACACCGCAGGCGAACAAGGAGAGCCACGGGGTTCTGTTCGGGCGCAAGGGGTGAGGGGGGTTCAGGGCGTGCTTCCTTTGATCGAATTCGCCCTGCCCGGAACGGCGGCGAAGCCGCCCGGGCAGCACGGGGCCGCCGCCCGGCCAGGTGCTGCCCTGTCGTTCGGCATCGGTTGAATCCGATCGAGAGCGAAATGCGATAGAGCGCCATCGAGCGGCAGACCTGCGTCTCAGGTTTGCGAATCCTCATCCCCATCGCCGGTGCCGTGATCGCGGAAGAGGCGACTCTGGGTCATGAAGAAGATGAAGATCGCTGCGGTGAGGCCGAAGGTCTTGAAATTGACCCAGGCGGCTTCGGACATCAGGCGCCAGACCAGTTCGTTGGCGATGGCGAGGCCGAAGAAGAAGAACATCAACCGGCGGGTGAGGATGATCCAGCCTTCGTGGGTGAGCGGCACCATCGCATCCATCACCACCCGCAGGAGCGATTTGCCGCGCAAGAGCCCGAATCCGAGGATGCCGGCGAAGACGAGATAGAGGATCGTCGGCTTCATCTTGATGAAGCGCGGATCGTTGAGCCAGACGGTGAGACCGCCGAAGATCACCACCAGCACGAGGGTGAACATCTGCATCCGGCTGAGATGGCCGGTGAGTTTCCACAGGATGGCGGAGGTCAGCATCATCAGCGGCACGAAACCGGCCGTCACCAGGATGAAACCGGAATAGTCGGTGCCCGCGATGGTGAAGACGTGATCCTTGAGCCACAGATAGGCGACGAAGAAGGCCAGGACCGGGCCCAGTTCGAGGGCCATTTTCAGCATAGGGTTGATTTCTCGTGGCTCTGCCATGGGGGCCTCGCTGTTACCTGCCCAACTCAACTATCACGGCCCCGGCGGCGATCAAGGCCATAAGGGCGATTCGCCGCGGTCCGGTGCGCTCGCCCAGCATCAGCCAGGCGATGAGGGCGGCGAACACGGTCGAGGTTTCGCGCAGCACCGCCGCCTGCCCGACCTTGTCGAGCCGCGTGGCCATCATGATCGAGCCGAAGCTGGCAAAGGCGATCAGCCCGCCCATCACCCCCATGCGCAAGAGCGGTGCCAGCGGCGGTGGCGAGGGCATGGCGCGATAGCGCAGCCCGGCGATGACCGGAAAGGTCAGCCCGTCGATGAAGAAGAGCCAGGAAAGGAAGGTGAAGGGGTTGGCGGTGGCGCGGATGCCGTATGCGTCCCAGGTGGTGTAGAGCGCCACGAAAAGCCCGGTCATCACCGCCAGCCCCAGCGCCAGCGGCATGGTGTCACGATCAAGCGTGATGGTGCGCAGATTGTAGAGCGCCAGCCCGTAAATCCCGGCAAGGAGTGTGGCGACGCCCGCCCATTGCACCGCATTGAAGACTTCGCCGAAGAGCAGCCAGGCGCCGAATACGGTAAAGAGCGGGCCGGTGCCGCGCACCACCGGGTAGACCACCGTGTAGGCGCCCTTGGAATAGGCCTGGGCCTGCAGGAGCTTGTAAACGGTGTGGATCACGTAGGCGGCGGCGAAGATCGGCCACATGTGGGGCTCGGGCCAGGGCACGACGAAAAGGGCGAAGGGCGCGGCCATCAGGCCATAGGCGCCGTCGATCGCCCCGCGCGACAGCCACGGGTCATAGCGCCCCTTTTGCAGCGCGCCGAAGATCGCGTGCAGGAGCGCCGCGCTGAGTGCCAGGAAGGTCGCAAGCTGCTTGCCCGCCGCGGTGCCTTCCAGAGAGATCAGCCAGTCGCTCATGGTCGGGCCATGGGCGCGGATGGTCGGCCGCGACCGAGTATTTCCCGGCAAGATGAAGGCAGGACCGGAAAACCAGGCACGGGGATCATGCCTGGCGGTCGAGACCGGTGAGGGCGGCGGCGAAATCCTCGGGGTCGAAGGGGGCGAGGTCGTCGATCTGTTCGCCGACCCCGATGGCGTGGATCGGCAGGCCGAACCTGTCGGCCAGCGCGACCAGCACGCCACCCTTGGCGGTGCCGTCGAGCTTGGTCATCACGAGGCCGCTCACATCGGCGATCTGGCGGAACACCTCGACCTGGTTGAGCGCGTTCTGGCCGGTGGTGGCGTCGAGGACCAAAAGCGTATTGTGCGGCGCGGTGGGGTCGAGCTTGCGCAGGACGCGCACGATCTTGGCCAGTTCCTCCATCAGATCCTTGCGGTTCTGGAGTCGCCCGGCGGTGTCGATCATCAAGAGATCCGCGCCATCGGCGCGCGCCTTGGTGAGCGCCTCCCAGGCGAGGCTTGCCGGGTCGGAGCCTTCGGGCGCGGTCAGCACCGGCACCCCGGCGCGCTCGCCCCAGATCTGCAATTGCCCGACCGCCGCGGCGCGGAACGTGTCACCCGCGGCGATGACCACGCTTTTCCCGGCGGCCTTGAACTGCGCGGCCAGCTTGCCGATGGTGGTGGTCTTGCCCGAGCCGTTCACGCCGACCACCAGCACCACCTGCGGGGTGTCGGGATAGAGCGGCATCGGGCGGGCGACCTCGTTCATCACGCGGGCGATCTCGGCGGCGAGCAATTGCTTGATCTCCTGCGTCGAGACCCGCGTGCCAAAGCGGCCCTCGGCCATGTTGGCGGTGACACGCAGCGCGGTATCCACACCCATGTCGGAGGCGATGAGCAGTTCCTCGATCTGTTCGAGCATGTCATCGTCGAGCACCCGCCTTGTGACGGTTTTCGTTTCGCGCCGGAACAGCCGCGAGAGAAAGCCGGGGCGGCGTTCGGTCGGGTCGGTCGTCACGGCGCCGGTGATCTCATCCGGTCCGGTTTCGGGGATTTCGAGCGGCGCGGGCCCGGGCGTGGGGTCGACGGGTTGCGGGCCCTCTTCGGGGCTTTGGTCCGGGAACTCGTCGGGGGACGGTTCGGGAAGCGGTTCGGTGCCGGGGGGGATTTCCTGCGGCTCGGTGTCGGGGTCGTGCCCGGGGTCGTGTTCGGGGGCGGGCTGGCCAGGATCGTTCGGGGGGTCGTCCGGCGCCGGGATCGGCTCGGGTTCGGGCGTGGGATCGGGCAGCGGTTCGGGTTCGATCTCGGGGGGTTCGGGGAGTTCTTCGGGCGCGGGGCGCGGGGTGGGATCTTCGGGTTGCGGCCGCTCGGGCTGGGCGGGCCGGGGAGTGGGCTCTTCTTCGGGCTCGGGCTCGGGCTCAGGTTCGGGCTGTTCCTCGGGCGCGGGGTCGGGGAAAGGCACCGGGTCGGGTTCGGGTGCCGGTTCGCTTTCGGGGTCGGGTTGGGGTTCGGTGTCAGGATCGGGGTCGGCCGGGGTCTCGGGTTCGGGCTGCGCGTCCGGGGTTTCAACCTCGATCTCTTCCTCGACGCCGCCATCCTCGACGATCGCATCCAGCCCTTCCTCCAGCCTGGACGAGGATTTGAGCAGGCGATCCTTGAGTTTTCGAAAAAAAGACATTGAGAGACTCCGCTGTTCCCTTCCAGTTAATACGCCTTGGCCGGAAGGAAAAGGCGCCATTGCAGACAACGCGCGAAAGGCCGGGCCCGGCGCGCAGGAATCACTGGCAGGAACCACAGGCACTTCCCATGCGCTGCGGATTGTCATAAAATTGTCATCCAGTCGCAATGATCGGGCAGACCCTTGGTGATGGATCCAGGAGTGACATGGTGTGTGCCGGCCTGGCCAAAGCTGGAACGCAAGGTCCACAAGGCGCTTGCCGATCCCGGGGCGCGGGTCAGGCGTGTCAAGAGCCGGGGCAAGGTTTTCTGGCTCAAACAGCGTGAGCGCCCGAGCCTGCGGTTTCGTCTTCTGAAGGGTGACCCGGCGCGGAATTTCGCTCAGGAACTGCGCGCGCTGAGATGGTTGGCCGAACAGGGATTGCCGGTGCCCGATATCGTGGCCGAGGGGCCGGGGTTTGTCCTGCTCGAAGATGCGGGGATGCCGGTGCGGCATGTTCTGGCCGAACAGCGCGACAACCCGGGGGCACAGGCCGCGACGATGGCGGCGGCGGGCCGGGCGCTGGCGGTGCTGCATGGCGCGGGGGTGGCGCATGGCCGCCCGGCGCTGCGCGACATGTGCCTGCGCGATGGCGTGGTGCGTTTCATCGACCTTGAGAACACGCGGGTGG
Organism: Paracoccaceae bacterium; assembly: GCA_011389685.1. Lineage (GTDB taxonomy): Bacteria > Pseudomonadota > Alphaproteobacteria > Rhodobacterales > Rhodobacteraceae > Aquicoccus. Next base: position 2,709 of record JAABTV010000024.1, on the reverse strand, counting down.
TAAGTGCGGCCGTTTGGGCGAATCCGGCGCGGCTCAGGCGCGATCTGATCGCCTTTGCCCATGACACGTTCAAGGAATTGCGCACCGATGGCCCGGCCGCGCGGGCCGGGTTCGACGCCTATCGCGCGGCGGATCGACAGGGGGTCTGGGAGGACACGGCGGCCTGGCTGCGGCGCAACCGCTGGCCGCTGATCCTGACCCGGCCCTTGCAGAACCGCCACAACGGGCGGGGGCGCGATTTCCGGGCGATTCCGATGGTTTACGGGCTTTTCACCGGGCACGGCTGATCACAGGGCAAAGCCCAGCGTCAGGAGAAGCTGCGCGCCCCAATAGCTCGGCCACACGGCGAAGGGGGCAAGCCGGTGGAGCACATGGCCCCGGGGCAGAACAAAGAGTTCGAGCGCCAGGATGGTGTCGGACAGCACGAAAAGCAGCGCGCCGGGCAGGACGAGCGCCAGCGCCCCCGCGAGCGGCACGCCGAGCGCGGCCAGACCCATGGCGAAGATCACCGGGATATAGAGCAGCACCGGCACACGCAGCGCCCCGGCGCGCGGCCACAAAAGCCATGCCATCGACCCGCAAAGCAGCACCAATGCCGAGGCCAGCGTGTAGGCCGCGGGCAGCGACAGGATTTCGGGGGGGCCGGCGGCGTGATCCAGCAGCAGCGCGACATAGGCGACATGGCCCATGGCAAAGGCCCCGATCCCGGCGATGAACGTCGCCTCGCCGTCGCGCGAGAGCAGGAAATCGCCGAGCGCGCTGGCCAGCAGCGCCGCCAGCAACAGGGCCGGCCCGCCCGCCAGCCAGGCCGCGAGGGCGAGACCGAGGACCGAGGCGGTTTTCACCGCCGACCTGGCCCAGCCCGGCCCGGCATTACAATAGCGCAGCCAGTAGAGCGCGGCGAGCAGGGCGGCGATGAGGATCGGGGCGGTCATGGGCACGGGTCCGGTGCGGTTTGGCGGAAGGTTAGCCGAGGTCCGGGGCCGGGTCGAGAGATTGACAAGGCTTGACGGGATCGACCGGGGGGCGGTCGGCGGATCCGTTTGCCAAGGACGCGATTGCGCGTGATTGCGAGGAGCCTTATCCTGTGGCGGTCGCAGGTCGCACCGGAACGGATTCCAGCCTGCCCGCCCCGCATGCCCGGCGCAGCGTGAAAGGACAGCCCGATGCAGATGAGCCTGTTTGCCCTCGCCACGCTGATGCCGGTGGGTCTGATCCTGCTGGCCTGCGCGATGGGTGGCGTTTGGGGTTGGGCGGCGCTGATCTACATGACGCTGCTCACGGCGGCGCTTGACCGCTATGTGCCGCAGCTTTTGCCCGAGCGCGCGGAGGGGGCGGAATTTCCCGCCGGCAAGGTGTTGTCGGCGGTGCTGGGTCTTGCACATTTCGCGGTGCTGGGGGCCGTGCCGGGGGCGGTGGCCTGGGGTGGTCATGGCTGGGCCGCACTGGTGGCCACGGTGATCGCGGCGGCGCTGTGGATGGGGCAGGTCAGCCACCCCAACGCGCATGAGTTGATCCATCGCGGCGCATGGCTGCCCCGGGCGTTGGGGCGCTGGGTCTATATCTCGATGCTGTTCGGGCATCATGCCTCGGCCCATGTGCTGGTGCATCATACCCATGTCGGCACCGAGGCCGACCCCAATTCGGCGCGGCTTGGCCAGGGGTTCTGGCGCTTTGCGCCGCGGGCCTGGGTGGGGTCGTTCATGGCCGGGTGGCGCGCCGAAAGCGCGCGCCGCAAGCGGGCCGGCAAGCCGTGGACCGGCCACCCCTATGTTCAGTATGTCGGCGGTGGGGCGGGATTCGCCCTGGCCTCGGCGCTGATCTTTGGCGCGGCAGGGCTGGTCACATTCCTGTTCCTCGCACTCTACGCGCAGCTTCAGATCCTGCTGGCCGATTACGTGCAGCATTACGGGCTGCGGCGCCAGACCCGGGCGGATGGCAAACCCGAGCCGGTGAATGACGCGCATAGCTGGAACACGCCACACTGGTTTTCCTCGGCGCTGATGGTCAATGCGCCGCGCCATTCAGACCACCACCTGAACCCGGCCCGGCCCTATCCCGGGATGCGGCTGCGCGAAGAGATGCCGATGCTGCCGCATGGGCTGCCGGTGATGGCGGTGATCGCGCTTGTCCCGCCGCTGTGGCACCGGGTGATGCGCCGCGCGCTTTCGCGGGTCGGGAAAAGCGGTTAGGGTGCGGCCCATGAGGTGGGTTTTCATTCTGATCTTCGGGCTGTGGAGCAGCCTTGGCTGGGCCGGTGAACGACTGGACGCGGAGGCGTTCGACGCGCTGACCCGGGGCAAGACGTTTTATTATGGCGAGAGCGGGCAGCCCTATGGCGCCGAGGAATATCTCGACAATCGGCGGGTGCGCTGGTCGTTCCTGGACGGGCGTTGCATGGAGGGGCACTGGTACGAGGCGGATGGCATGATCTGTTTCACCTATGAGGACACGCCCGAGCCGCATTGCTGGGTGTTCGAGCAGGGCGAGCGCGGGCTGATCGCACAGTTCATGGGCGAGACCGGCGCGACCGAGCTTTACGAGATGCAGCAGAGCCGCGCGCCGTTGCAATGCGAGGGGCCGGAAGTGGGCGTCTGAGGGGGCAGCCCCGCCTCTAGAGGGAATTTCACTCGATCGAATTCATTTCGCCCGGGCTGCTTGCAGCCCGGGCAGCGCCCCGTTGCCCGGCAGGCGATTTTGCCTTGTGCA
>JAABTV010000023.1 GCA_011389685.1 Paracoccaceae bacterium | reverse complement strand
CACCTTTGCGGAGCCTGCCCGCGTCAGTTTCGACACGCTGACCGCGTCCGAGTTGAACTGGCGGTTGCGCGGGCCGGGCGGGATCGACATCTCGACCAGCCTGGAGCGGGCCGACGGGATCAACCGCAGCGTGCCCGCGGTGCTGGACGTGGCGCGGGGCGCTTATGAACTGAGCATTTTCGGCACCGAGAGCCAGACCGGCGAGTACGAGTTCCTGCTCAACGATCTGTCGGATGACCCGACCCTGACCATGGGCACGCCCGAAGCGGTCGCCCTGCCGCGCGGCAGTGACAGCCTGGCCTATCGGTTCGATGCCGTTGCGGGGCAGAATTTCAACCTTGAACTGAGCGATGTGACAGACCGGTTTGCCGGGTCGCTCACGCTGGTTGCGCCCAGCGGATCGGTGATCACCACGAGCCGTTTCAACGATATTCGCGCGGCGCTGGGCGAGAGCGGGACCTACAACCTGTTGATCGACGGCAACGCGACCGCGACCGAGGCGTCGGGATTCACCATGGTTGCGACGCTGGCCGGGGATGTCGTGCGGGACTATACGCCCGGCACGACCGCGAACGACACTCTGGCCACCCCCGGTGAGCGGCACCTGCATCGGTTCACCCTTGACGCGGATACGCGCGTGGCCCTGTCGGGCAGCGCCGATTTCGGTGCGTTGGGGTGGGAGTTGCGCGGGCGCAGCGGCACGGTCGGCGGCGGATCGAACCTGGGCGCGTCGCCGGTCGTTTTCGACCTGGAGGCAGGGGAATACTGGTTGGTTGCCTATGGCAGTCAGGGCCGCACGGGCGATTATTCCTTTCTGCTGGAAGAGGACGGGGCATTCGAGGGCACGCCGCCACCGGTCACGGATTTCACGGGTGTTTTCGGGTCAGAGCTGACCGGCGCCCTGACCGAGGAGGGTGAGGAGCATCGCTATGCCTTCACCGCCGGGGCCGCGACCAACGTCATGATGGAGGTGCTCGCCCGCAATTCGGATATCGAGTTCTCGCTCGAATCCGCGGGGGGCCAGATCTTCTCGCATTCCGGAACGTCCTACTTCGCGTCCAGCCGTCACGCGGCACAGTTGCCGCCGGGGCAGTCCTGGCTGGTCGTTCGCGCAAAGGCCGATGGGGCCGGCGACTATCGACTGCGGTTGCAGGATGAGGGCGCCGACGCCGAGGCGATCACGGCGGGCACGAGCTTTGATGTCGCGTTGGGCGAGGACAGGGCGGTGCAGGTCCGCACGCTCGATCTTCAGGCGGGCGATCGCATCTACTTCGATGCGCGGGAGATAGACGCAAGCTCCGGCAACGAGGGCAGCCTGCGCATCTACATGTACGACCCGCAAGGCAGGTTCGTTGAATCCTTCACCCAGTCCATCGGCTCGGGCGAGGCGGCGCGCGCCACGATCGACGGCACCTACCGGTTCGAATTCCGCCGTGGCGACACAGCGCGCGTCGAGCGCTACCGCGTCGCCATCCTGCGGGCCAACGAAACCCCGCTGCCGCTGGCGCTGGAACAGGTGACCACGGCCGTGCTGGATACTCCCGGCAAGGTCATCGAATACCAGGTCGACGTGGACGCGCCGACCTTTGTCAGCTTCGATCTGCGCAATGCGATCGAGAATACCGGGCAGATGAACGTTCAGCTGATCGACCCGGACGGCAACTCGCTGTTCTTCCGCAATGTGGGCAACCCGCTCGACCTGATGCGCGCGCAGGTCTTCGAGGGGCGCTATACCCTGCGCCTGTCGATGAACAGTGACGAGACCGGCAGCGCCGAGATCGCGCTGGTGGACGAGCGCAACGCCACGCCGATCCTGCGCGGGGTGGAACGCACCGGCACGATCGACCCGGGGGCCAGAACGGTGCTCTTCTCGCTGGATGCGGTCGCCGGGCAGCGCACGGTGTTCGACTTCACCGAGTTTGCGGGCAAGACGACCTTCTTCAATCCGCGCTTCCGCGTCTTCGGCCCCGACGGCACCGAGATTCTGGATGCCAGTTTCAACGGCGGCGCAGTTGCCTTCGATCCGCGCCGGGACGGGCGGCATGTCATCGCCATCGACCCGAACGCCGGGCAGAGCGCGCCGATCACCTACGCCTTCACCGTGCGCACGGCGGCCTTCAACGATGTGGACATCACGCTCGACACGCGGGTGGACGGGGCGATTGCGGTGCCCCATGGACGGGTCGATCACCGGTTTGTGCTGACCGCCGACACACAGCTCTATTTCGACGCCCTCAATGATGCGACCGCTCAGGTGACGGTTCTGGACGAGGATGGCAACGCGGTGGCGAACGGGCCGACGGCGGATTTCGACCGGCACGATGCCTCGGGACGCGGGTTCCGCCTGCCGCCGGGGACATACCTGTTGCGGATCACTCCGGACGGTGCGACCACCCCGGAGTTTTCCTTTGTGCTGCGCGATCTGTCGCTTGGCGCGGACCTGCCGCTTGATACCGATGTGACCCTGACGCTGGACAAGGCGGCGGTGCTGCGGAGATTCGACGTGCCGGGGGCCGGGCGGGTCTATGTCGACCAGATCGCCAGAACCGGCGACACCTATTGGCAGGTGTTCGACAGTGCCGGCAATGTCGTGGCGGGCACCACCTCATTTTCCAATGACCTGAGCTTTCATGCGGCGGGGCCGGGGCGTTACCGGCTGGTTCTGGACGAGCGGCCCTCGGCAGAGCTCGGATCCGAGATCACCTTTCGGATCACCCAGTCGCAGCAGTTGAGCCGCGAGATCACGCCGGGCGGTGAGGTGAGCGGCAGCATCGACCGACCCGGCGACACGATCCGCCACAGGTTCACCCTGGCGAGCGCGGAGCGGTTGGTCTTTTCCGGTGTCCCGCCGAGCGACAGCGTGACCTACAGGCTGGAAAAGAACGGCGTTCAGGTGCGCGACCCGGTCGCCCTGCGGCGCAATACGTTTGATAGTGCGCAACTCGACCTTGGGCCGGGGGATTATGCACTGGTGATCGAGGGGTTGGGGGGCTTCACCGGCGATTATCGGTTCGAGCTTCTGAATCTCGCCGATGCCGTGCCTCTTGAGGACAACGTGGCCACCGGCGTTGTCACGATCAGCCCCTCGACCGGCGGGAAGATGTTCAGCTGGGACGGGACGGCGGGCCAGATCGTGGATTTCGACCTGCTCGAATCGTCGGGCAGCATGAGTTTTGCCATCTACGACCCCGAGGGCGGGCGGGTCCTTGAGTTCAACGGGCTGCGCGATGTCAGCAATATCCTGTTGCGGAAAGATGGCACCTACCACGTTCAGATCTATGGGTATAATACCAATACTTCGGACGAGGTCAGCTTTGCCTTTGCCATGCGGCAGAGCGGCACCGCGACCCCCGAAGCGCCCTCCGGCACGCCGCTTGCTTTGGGGGACGTGGTCAGCGGCACACTGAGCGCGGCGGATACGCCCGACAGCTATCTCATCACCCTGACCGAGCCGACGCGCCTGATCATGGACGGGCAGACCAATTCGCGTGATGTCGTCGTGACGCTGCGCGACGAGTTGGGCGTGATCATGAATCCGCGCCAGATCTATATCAGCATCTATGACAGATTCAATCGCGGCGATCGCCAGAATGACACGTTCACGCTGGACCTGGCGGCGGGGAGCTATCAGGTCGATGTGCAATCGAGCAATGACAGCGATGCCTATTCCCTGGTCTTTCTCGACGTGGACAGCGGCGCGAACCTGCCGCTGGACGATCCGCAAACCGTGCTGAGCGACCCGGCGAACAGCGCCGATCTGTTCTGGTTCGACGCGGACCTGGGCGATCATGTCTCGCTCGACCTGGTGAACGAGGGCGATGACAAACGCTGGTATGTGATCGCCCCGGATGGCAGCAATGTGGCGCAGTCGAATTTCATGACCGGCACCGGGTTCCAGGCCCGGATGAGCGGGCGTTACGTGCTGGTCATCGACGGGCATGCCAACGAGACCGTGCCGAGCAATTCGATCATCACCCGCCGCGATTCGGGGCCGGAGGCGATCACCCCCGGTGAGCTGGTCATGGCCAACCTGCCGATTTCGGGCGCGGTGGACCGGTTCAGCTTTTCGCTGAGCGAGACGACGCCGCTTATGTTCGATGGCCGGGTCACGTCGAACCGCATCTTCTGGACCGTCACCGATGCGGCGGGGACGGATCTTTTCACCATTCGGATCGACAATGCGGAAGCGCGCGAATTCATTCTGCCGGCGGGTGATTATTCGTTGAAACTGACCACTTCGGCCGCGTCCGATCCGTTCGGTTTTCGCCTGCTCGACACGCGGGCCGGGCGCGAGATTGCGCTGGGCGAGACGGTCAGCGGCTCGGCCGACGACGTGGCGGATGCGCATGTGTTCCGCTTTGTCGGCGATGCGGGGCAGGATGTTCTGTTCGACCTGCTGACATTCTCGCAGAACACGGGTTCTTCGCAGTATCGCCTGATCGCGCCGGACGGCAGCAAGCTCGGGCGGCGTTCGGTGACCGATCTTTCGCCCATACGGCTGGGGCAGAGCGGGACATGGACGCTTTTGTTTTTGCCCTATGACGGGCGCGAGGGGCCGCTCGATTTCAGTTTCCGCCTGCTGGAGCGGCAGGACACGCGCGCGGCGCTGGAATTCGGCACGCGGTATCGCGACACGCCCGCCGATACCGGGGGGCGGCTGATCTATGACTTTTCGCTGGGCGAGGCGGGGGAGGTCTATTTCGATTCGCTGCTGAATGATTCCTCGGCGCGCTGGCAGATCCACGATGCGCAGGGTCGGCAGGTTGCCGGGAACAGTTTCAACCGCGATCAGGGCAGTGATTCGCGCGTGTTCCTTGCCGCTGGCGATTATTCGCTCGTGGTCCGGCGCAGCGACGATGCCGTCACCGAATTGCCGTTCCGCCTGTTGCGGCTTGACGCGACGGCGCAGGTCGCACCGGGCGCGCCGATCCGCGCCGTCCTCGATCCGGGCAACGTGACCCAGGCGTTCCGGTTCGAGGGCGAGGCGGGCCAGCGTTACAAGGTCTCGCTGGGGCAGGGCACGGTCAGCACCGCGGCCTATCGCCTGATCGGGCCCGACGGGCATGAGGTGCTGGCGGGTGCCAGTGCGATCCGGGATCAGGATCACGTCACGCTCATGTCGAGTGGCAGCCATGTTCTGCTGATCGAAGGGGAGGTCGGGCGCACGGAGCCGGTGACGGTTCTGCTCACCCTGATCGAGACGCCGCGCCGCGCGCCGGTTCCGGTGGCGGCGGGGACGCGCGCCACGCCCGATCTGGTGGCCGAAAACCTGGCGGTGAGCGGCAGCGGGGCGGCGATCCGGGCGGGCACGGATTTGAGCGTGTCATGGACGGTGCGCAATGCGGGCGAGACCGCTGGCATCGCCGCGCGGGACCGGGTGATCCTGCGCCGTGTGGACAGTGGCGAGATCATCGGCCTGCATGTGACGCCGCCGGGCAATGCGCTGGCCCCGGGGGCGCAGGTCACGCGCAGCGCCACGATCCCGCTGCCGTCGGGCGCGCTTGGCGCGGGGGATCTGGTGGCCGAGGTCGAGCTTGATATCGCCAATGACGTGGACGAGGCGCATGACCCCGGTTATGCGCGCGAAAGGGCCAACACGATTACGCTCGCCTTCAGCGCGCAGAACGACCAGCTTGCCGATCTGGTGGTCGAGAACATCCGCGCCGAGCCGGCGGGCGGTTACAGGCCCGGCGATCCGGTCACGCTGCGCTGGACGCTGCGCAATGCCGGCGGCGCGGCGGTCACGCAGGCGTTCACCGATCAGGTGCGGCTGCGCAACCAGACGATCCGTCAGAGCCCGACGCTCGATCTGCAGGAGCTGGGTTATGACCCGGCGGAATCGGGCGATATCGCGCCCGGCGACACGGTCGAACGCAGCCTGACCCTGACCTGGCCGGAGGGTGTCGAGGGCACCGGCACGATGGGGTTCGAGGTGACGACCGACCTTGACAACGCGGTGCCCGAGGACAACGCCGACGCCACCGGCGAGACCAACAACCAGACCGTGCTTGAGGTCATCAACGCGCCCGATCTGGTGATCGAGGATCTGACGCTCGATACCGCCGATCCGCATGCGGGGGAGAGCGTCACCTTTCACTGGACGGTGCGCAACAGTGGCAATGTCGATCTTCCGGTGCCGTTCCGGACGCTGGTGCAGTTGCGCAATCTCGACGAGCGGACGAACATCGTCAGCCAGCGGATCGATTTCGAGGCCGAATCTGGCGTCCTGTTGCCGGCGGGCGAGGCGCGCACGCGGAATTTCACCGTGCAATTGCCCGAGGGCGCGGTCGGTGCGGGGGCGCTGCGTTTCCGGCTGTTCCTCGACAATGGCAGTTCGCCGTCGGTGATCGAGGTCAATGCCGAGGGGGACGCCGAGGACAACAACTTTGCCGAGTTGCTTTTTGATGCGCGCGAACAGGTCTATCCCGATCTCGTGGTGACGGAACCGGTGATCGCCGGCACGCCGGTGGCCGGGCAATCGGTCGCGGTGAACTGGAACGTGAGCAACGATGGCGAGAAGGCGGCCGGGGGCCGCACCGACCGGCTGATCCTGTCGACGGACGACTCGCTGGGCAATGACGATGATATCGTTCTGGCCAGCGTCGAGCGTGCCGCGCTGGCGGCGGGCGAGACCGACGCGGTGAGCCTCAACGTCGCGTTGCCCGGCGGGACCGTGGGCGATTTCCAGCTTTTTGTCGTGACCGATGCGCTCGACGAGGTGGTCGAGGGTGACGCGGAGAGCAACAACAGCGCCGGTCCGGTCGCGGTCGCGATCGCGCCCGGCTCTGCGGCCGACCTGGTGGTCGAGGCGGTGGCGGGGCCGAATGCGGGCACATGGGGGCAGGTCGTGCCGGTGTCGTGGCGGGTCGCGAATGACGGGACCAGTGCGACCGATGCGACTTGGGTCGACCGGGTCTATCTGAGCGATGACGACGATTTTGATGACAGTGACATTCTGCTGGCCGAGGTCGCGGCCCCGGCCGGCCCGCTGGACACCGGGTCCAGCTATACCGCGAGCGCCGATGTCACCATCCCGCCCGGGTTGACCGGCGCCTATCGGCTGATCGTGGTCAGTGACGCGGCGGGCACGCAGGACGAAGGCACCAACGAGGACAACAATACCGGCATCGCGCTGGAGCCGGTCGTGATCTCGTCCTCCTCGGCGGCCGATCTGGTGGTGCGCGATGTCGCCGGCCCCGCCGATGGATCGCCGGGCGACACCGCGCGGGTCGCATGGCGGGTCGAGAACGCGGGCGAGGCGATCGCGCGCGCGCCCTTCACCGACCGGGTCTATCTGACCGGCACCGGCACGCTGAGCGGGGCGCGGTTCCTCGGGTCGTTTACCCATGTGGCGGGGCTGGAGCCCGGTGAGGGGGCCGATGCGGCAATCGACGTCACGCTGCCATCGCTGGCGGTGGGGACGTGGCAGTTTCTGGTGGTCACGGATTTCAACAACCAGGTGTTCGAGGCCGGGCGCGAGGACAATACCGGGCTCGGCGACCAGCCGTTCGGCCTGGCCACGCCGGATTTCCAGGTGGTCAATGTCTCGGCCCCCGAGACGGCGATTTCTGACGAGGTGGTCACCGTCAACTGGACCGTGCGCAACGCGGGGTTCGGCAATGCCACGGCGGGCCGGGTGGACCGGGTTCTGCTGTCGCGTGACGGGATCGCGGACAGCGGCGATATCGTGCTGCATACGGGCGGCGCGCGCGGTGCGCTGGCGGCGGGTGACGAGGACATGCAGAGCGCCGATCTGCGCATTCCCATCGAGGCGCGCGGCGATTGGCGGATCATCGTCGTCGCCGACGCCACCGACCAGAACGAAGAACAGGATTTCGAGGACAACAACACCGCCTCGAGGGATTTCTCGGTAACGCTTGCCCCGCATGCCGATCTGGCCGTCACCGAGGTGACGGCGCCGCCGCTGACCGTGGCCGACCCGGCGGTCATCCAGGTCGGCTGGCGCGTGAGCAACATCGCGGAGGGGCAGGGCAAGGAGACCGGCTGGACCGATCAGATCTGGGCGTCGAGGGACGATGTGCTTGGCGATGGCGACGATATCCTGCTGGGCAGTTTCCTGCGCGACGGGGCGCTGGCGCCCGGGGAGAGCTATGTCCGGTCCGAGGCGATCACCCTGCCCGGCGGCTTCTCGGAACGGTTGAAGGTTTATGTGGTGGCCGATGCCACGGACCTGGTATTCGAGGATGGCGAAACCGACAACAACCGGGGGGTCGTGCCCGATTTCGTGGATGTGGCACGCGCGCCCTATGCCGACCTTACGGTGACCGGGATCGAGGCGGCGCCGTCGGGGGTTTCGGGCACGGATATCGCCGTGGCCTGGACCGTGCGCAATGATGGGATCGGCGTCACCGACAAGGCGAGCTGGCAGGACAGGATCATCCTGTCGCGCAACCCCGATGGCAGCGGCGCGGCGGCCAGCACCCGCTTTACCCATCTCGGGGCGCTTCAGGTCGGTGACAGTTACCGGCGCAGCGCGGTGATCGGCATCCCGGACGGCGTGTCCGGCCAGCTTTACATCAGTGTCGAGACCGCCGATATCGGCGCGCCCTACGAGTTCGTGTTCAACGACAACAACCGGTCCGACGCGGTGCCGACCACGATCACGCTGGCCCCCAGCCCGGATTTGCAGGTCAGCGATATCGCCACGGTCGAGACCGCCGCGGAGGGCGCGATCATAGATGTCGCATGGCGGGTCAGCAACGCCGGCGCCGCACCGCTTGACGGGAGCTGGACCGACCGGCTTGTCCTGGTGCCGCTGGACAGCGCCAAGCCCAGCATCACGGTGGGCAGCTATACCAACACCCGCGCGCTGGGCGTCGGGGAAAGCTATCAGCGCACCGAACGCTTTCGCCTGCCGCAGCGGATCGAGGGGGCCTATACGCTCACCGTGGTGACCAACCATAATCGCGGGATCTATGAAGAGGGCGCGGCGGCACAGAACAACACCAGCGCGGATGACCGGCCGCTGACCGTGACCTTGAACCCGCGGCCCAATCTGCAGGTCGCCTCGGTCGTGATCGCCCCGGCGGTGACGGCGGGGGGCAGTCAGCAGGCCACGTTCGAGATCATCAACCAGGGTGGCGTCGCGGCGACGGGGGAGTGGCAGGACAGCGTTTACCTGTCGCTCGATGACCGGCTGAGCAGCGACGATGTGCTGATCTCGCGAACCGGCAATCCGCTCGCGCTCGACCCCGGCGAAAGCTATACGGTCACATCGGATGTGGGCACCGTGCCGCTGCGCTGGTCGGGCGATGCCTATGTGATCGTCTCGGCGGACAGCAACGCGCGGGTGGACGAATATCCGCTGGACAACGACAACCAGCGCAGCGCCCTGTTCGATGTCACCGCCCTGCCGCGCCCCGATCTGGTGACCGGGAGTGTCGTTGCCCCGACCCAGGCGGTTGTCGGCTCGGAAATCGAGCTGCGCTATCGGGTGACCAACCTGGGTGCGGGCGAGACGCTGGACGACAGCTGGCGCGACACGATCTGGATTGCGCGGGATCCGCGGCGGCCCAATACCGCCGGTTTCGTCGATGTGGACGGGGCGGATTTCCTCAAGGGCAATTCGGCCCGGCTCCTGGCGAGCGTGACCCATAGCGGCGGGCTCGATATTGGCGAAAGTTACGAGATGATGGTGCGGGTGAAAATCCCGTCGGACCTGCCGAGCGGACAGTATTTCATCACGCCATGGTCAGACAGCTATGACGTGGTGGCCGAGGATACGCTGGCGATCAACATCAACCCGGACGATCCCGAGGAGCTGGACAACAACAACTACAAGGGCCGGGCCATCGACATCATCGGCTATACGCCGGTGCGCCCGGATCTGGTGGTCTCGGGGGTGACGACGGATGCGGCGGCGTTTGCCGGGCGCGAGCGTCTCACGGTGAACTGGACGGTGAGCAACGAGGGGATGACCGATACGCCCGAGACGTGGATCGACCGGGTCTATCTGAGCGACAGTGAAGAGTTGGGCGCGCCGGGCGAGACGTTGTGGCATCTGGGCGATGTGCGTCGCGACGGGGTCATCGCGCCCGGCGAAAACTATCGCGCCAGTGCGGATTTCGATCTGCCGCCATCGGCCGCGGGGCAGTTTGTCCACGTGATCACCGACGCTTCGGTGCGGGGCCGTCAGGCGGTGGTCGAAGCGGATGAGGACAACAATATTGCCAGCGGCGCCGCCGATGTGACCGGGGCCGCCGCCGATCTGCGGGTGATCGCGGTCAGCGCCGCCGAGGGGGCACGGTCGGGCGAGCCGGTCGAGATCACCTGGACGGTGCGCAATGACGGGGCGGCGGCGGTCTGGGACGGCACGCAATACTGGCGCGATGCGGTTTGGCTCTCGCGGGATGCGGAGTTCGAGCGCAGCCGCGCGACCCTGCTGGGCCAGGTCATCCACCAGAACACCGAGGGGCTTGCCGCCGGGGCGAGCTATACCGGGCGGGCCGAATTCAGTCTGCCGCCGGGGACGGATGGCGATTACTTCATCCATGTCGCAACCGACGTGGGCAGTTTCGGCGGAATGCCGAAAAGCGAGGTATCGAGCGGCGCGGCCGCCGCCGCCGCGAGCCACTATGCCAGCAGCGTTTACGAGACAGAGGACGACCCGACCGGCAATTTCGGTCGCGGCAGCACCGATATCACCTATGCGGAACCGGATCTGATCGTCTCGGGTTTCGATGTGCCGGAGACGGCATCGAGCGGCGGGCCGGTCGAGATCACCTATACCGTGACCAACAACGGCACCCGCGCCACCCGGGAATCGAGCTGGTATGACCGGTTCTTCATCTCGGTCGATGGCGCGCTTGATCCGCAGGATCACCAGATCGGGGAATTCCGGCGACGGGCGCCGCTTGGCATCGGCGAGAGCTATACCGAAACGCTCACGCTGGAATTGCCGCTGGGGATCGCGGGCGATTTCACCATTCTGATGGAGACCGACGCCACCTCGAAAGAGGGCGGGTTCTATAGCAGATCGACCATACGCGACGGCCTGCGCGGGCTGGGCACGGCCGGCGACGCGGTGGATGAATTCGCCGGTGAGGGCAACAACCGGGCCAGCGCGCAGATCGCGGTGGAGGCGGCGGAAACCGCGGACCTGGTGGTCGGTGCGCTTGACCTGCCGCAACGGGCCGTGACCGGCCAGCCGCTGACGGTCAGCTATGCGATCACCAATTCGGGCGCGCGTTCGACCGGGGGCGGCTGGCGCGACCTGGTCTATCTCAGCCGCGATGAATCGCTCGATCCGCGCACCGACTTCTTCCTCGGGTTCCACGATCACCGCACGCCGCTGGAGGCCGGGGCGCAGCGCGAGGTCGATCTTGCGACCCGGCTGCCCAAGGGGTTGTCGGGGTCCTATTTCGTTTTCGTGGTGAGCGATCCGGTGTCCGGTGGCGCCCCGGTCGGTGCGGTTTTCGAGGATGGGCGCGAAGAGAACATCCGCACCTCGGCGCAGCCGCTGCTGATCGAGCAGGAGCCGCCGTCCGATCTCGTCGCTTCGGATGTCGCCATAACGGGCGGGCCCGCGCCGGGCGATCCGGTCACGGTATCCTGGACCGTGACCAACCAGTCGGAGATCGCGGCGCAGGGCCGATGGAGCGATGCGGTCTATCTTTCGCGCGACGGGGAGTGGGATATCGGTGACGTTTTCCTCGGGCGGTTCAGCCATGCCGGCGGGCTGGAGGCCGGGGCGAGCTATGCCGGGAATCTGAGTGCGGCGCTGCCGATCCTGGGCGACGGCGCGTGGCGCGTCATTCTGCGCACCGACGCGCGCAACGAGGTGAACGAGGGCGCGTTCGAGGCCAACAACACAAGTCTGGGCGCGGGGCCGATCACGGTGGAGAACCCGCTGATCCCGCTTGGCATCGACCGCGTTGTTTCGCTGGGCGGCTCGACCGAGCGGCTTTACCGGGTCGAGGTGCCGGCGGGCGAAACCCTGCGGGTGTCGCTGAGCGGGGGCGATCCGGGCAGGCCGAAGGAGATTTTCGTCAAGGCCGGATCGCCGCCCAGCCAGTCGGATTTCGACGCCGCGCAGGGCAGCGTGTTCGGCACAAGGCAGGAGGCGCTGATCTCGTCGACCGAGCCGGGCATCCATTACATCCTGGTGCGCAGTTTCGGCGGCGAAGGCGATGGCGAGGAGACCGATCACGTCCTGCGCGCCGAGATCCTGCCGTTCCAGATCCTCGATGTCAGCCCGGATCAGGGCGGATCGGCGCGGTTCGTGACCATGACCATCGACGGCGCGGGTATCCTGCCCGGTGCGGTGGTCAAGCTGAGCCGTCCGGGCGTGGCCGAGTTCCTGCCGGTGTCGCTCAAACGGGTCGATGCCACACGGGTGATCGCGACCTTCGATCTGGAGGGCGCCGAACATGGCCTTTATGACGTGATCGTCACCAATGCGGACGGGCAGGAGGTGATCCTGCCCTATCGCTATCTCGTCGAGCGGCGGATCGAACGGGATGTAACGGTCGGGCTGGGTGGGCCGCGGGTGATCCCGGCGGGGGAGGCGGGCACCTATAGCGTGGTGCTGGACAGCCTGACCAACGTGGACACGCCTTATGTGCATTTCAACTTTGGCGCGCCCGAAATCGGGACCAACGATTTCGCCTATGGGCTTCCGTTCCTGGAATTCGCGACCAATCTGGGCGACGGGTCGGATGCGCCGGCCGAAGGGCTGAGCGGGGCGCAATCGACGGTGAATCTCGGCGGGCGGCTGCTTGCCCCGGGCTATGCCTATGACCTGCACGCCGAGGGGCAGGCGCAGATGACATTCGCGGTGCAGACCTATCCCGGTTTGCAGGCACTGATCGAGCGTGATTTCGAGGGCATCAAGACCTATCTTTACAACCGTTTTCCCGACCTGGCCGAGGCTGACGCGCTGGCCGGCGGTATCGACGCGCTCGAGGCGGTCGATCCGCTGTTCCACGAGATATTCACCGATCCGGGGTTCGAGGTCGTGTCGGGCGATCTGCCCTGGTATCTGCCGTTCCAGTTCAACGTGGTGGCGGCGGCGACGCCGATGACCCGGGAAGAGTTCATCGCCGCGCAACGCGCCGAGGCCGAGAAACTGCGCCAGGCGGTGCTTGGGGATGCGGAGGCCGCGGCCGCGTTGCAGACGCTTGCGGCGGACGAGGCGGGCTGGATCGACGGGTTCCTTGCGGCGCTGGAGGCTGCGGGCCTGCTGCGCGCCGAGGCCGACGCGCCGCCGGTTTTCGAACAGACCCGCGTCAACAGCCTGATCGCGCAGCTGTCGCAGGGGTTGTTGCTGGGGCCGGCCGGTGAGTCGGTGGACGATCTGGTCGAGTTCTACGCGCAGGTGCGTGGCTGGTATGGCGACACCCCCGGAGAGATGGCCCCGATCGCGCGCCTTGATGTGCGCAATCCGCCGCGCGGCCTGCCCTACGAGGTGCCGGTGGCGGCGGTCCCGGATTTCGCGGAGTTCGACCAGGGGCTGAGCCGCCCGACCACGTTCACCGCCTTCAACGTCTATGCGCCGTGGTTGGGCGAGGGTGCGGTCGACCTGCCCGATTTCGGGTCCGATGCGACCACCAACGCGCTGGGCGCACTGGACCTCGAGCGGTTCCGCGTGATCGGCGGCGTGGCGCCGGGCGAGGGCGGCGCATGGCTGCGCGGGCCGATTGGCGCGGGCGCGGACAACTGGGTTCCCGCCGGGACCGCCTTGCCGCATGAGATCGGGTTCGAACTGGACGAGATCAGCCCGCGCCCGGCCCGCGAATTGCGCATCGTGACCACGCTGGACGAGGCGTTGGATGCGCGCAGTTTCCGGCTGGGCGGGCTGACGATCGGCGATCTGAGCGTCGAGGTTCCGGCCGGGCGGATGCTCTATCAGACCGATATCGACCTCAGCGCGACCCGCGGTTTCGTCCTGCGGGTTTCGGCGGGGCTCGATCTGGAAAGCCGCACCGCGACGTGGCTGGTGCAGGCGATCGACGCCGACACCGGCGAATTGCTGGAAGGCGAAGGGCCGGAGGGGTTGTTGCGCCCGGGTGAGAGCGGATCGGTGCGTTATCGCGTGGAGGCGAGCCGGGAGGCGCAAAGCGGGCAGGAGATCAGCGCGGATGCGCGGGTGATCCTTGATGTGGCCGCCCCCGAGGACAGCGAGCCGTTCACCTATCGGCTGGATCAGGGCGCGCCGGTCACGACCTATGACGCGCGCCGGTTGATCGGGACCAACGACACCCGCATCACGTGGTCGGCGCAGGATGACGCGGGCGGATCGGGTGTGCAGGGCGCGGATATCCTGGTCTCGCTGGATGGCGGGGATTTCCGCGTGGTGGCGCGGGGCGAAACCACCGGCGAGTTCATCTATACGCTGCCCGACACATTGCCTGGCGACACCAGGGTCGATGTCCTGGTGCTGGCCCGTGATCTGGCCGGAAACCGCGATGCTCCGCCGCCGGGCCTTGCCGGTAGCGGCGATCTGGGTCCGGAGCCGGTCGATCTCGGTGGCACCGGCGTTGACGAGACGACCGAGGCCGCGCCGCTGCCGGAGGCCGATCCGTCGCGGCCGGAGCCGCAGAACCCGCTTTTCGTGGAGGCGTTGGAGGGGATTCCGGCGACGATCTCGCCGTTGCGGCCCGGTGCCTTTGCCACCGCCATCGCGCCCTTTGCCTTCGAGACCTTCATCGGCGATCTGCCGGGCAGCCAGGGCGGGATCGGTGCGCTGGCGGTGCTTGGGCTGGCGGATGGGTCGGTGCTTTATTCCGGGGGGCCGGATCGCGCCTGGCTTTACCGGGTGGATGCGAATGGCGCGGGCGGGCAGGAGCCGCTGGCCCGGCTGGATACGCCGATCTATGACCTGGCGCAGGGCCCCGACGGGCGGATCTGGGCCACGTCGGGGGGTGGTGCGCTGTTGGAGCTGGACGCCGACAGCGGCGAGATCCTGGGCCGCCATGGCGACGGGATCACGCAGTCGGTCGCGGTGGCGGCGGATGGCACGATCCATGTCTCGACCGGCGACGGCGTGGCGAAATTCGACGTCGAGAGCGCGCGGTTCACCGCGTTTTCGGATTCACGGGTGGACGATCTGGCGATCGCGCCGGATGGCAGCCTCTGGGGCACCAGCTGGCCCGAGCGGGGCCGGGTTCTGCGCTTTGATGCGCAGGGGCAGGCGCAGGTGGTGGCCAGCGTGCAGGCGCCGCTCGATTCGATCGCCTTTGGCACCGAGGGCACGGAATTCGCCGGTCTGGCGCTGCTGAGCAGCGTGCGGCAGGGGCCGGGAGCGGAGGCGATCTCGCGCATTTTCGCGGTGGATGTGGCGAGCCATGACATCGTCAGCGTCGCCGCCGCGCCGATCCGGGGCGAGGGACTCGCGGCGCTGGCCGATGGCCGTGTGCTGGTGGCGCATGGTCTTGGCCTTGACGTATTGCGCCCGATCTATGTGCCGCAGGTGGTGGCGAGCACGCTTAGCGATGGCGCGGTGACATCGCAGCCGGTGGCGCGCTTTTCGTTCCGCTTTGACGACGACATGGCGACGAGCGGCGCGGGGTCGGTTCTCGACTTGGCGAATTTCGCGCTGATAGATGCGCATGGAGAGATCCTGCCGATCACGTCGGTGGATTATGCGGCGGAGGCGCGCGAGGTCACGCTGGGTTTTGCCACCTTGCCGCGCGGGGTTTTCGCGGTGTCGGTCTCGGGCGATGTGCAGAGCGCCCGGGGCGTCGGCCTGGGCGTGCCGCACACGGTCGAGTTCACGCGGCTGGAAGATGTCACCGCCAATGTGCGGATCGAATACCGCGACACCCGCTTTGACCGCCAGACCGGCACTGCGACCTATGATGTCATCGTCACCAATACCGGGGTGCGGCCGTTGCTGGCGCCGGTGCAACTGACGCTGGATGCATCCGACCCGACGGCGAGCGGCACGCCGCTGAGCGGGGTGCGGTCGAACGATATCTGGCTGATCGACCTGAGCGGAAAACTGGGCGAGGACAATATCCTCAGCCCGGGTGAAAGTGCGCAGGCCCAGGCGGTCACGCTGCTGCTCGACCCGGCGCAGCGCGCGGCGTTCGCGCATGGTGTGCGCATCCTGCCGGGGGCCAATACCGCGCCGGTCGTTCTTGAGGACATGCCGACCGAAGCCGAGGTCGGCAGGCTTTATGAACACGGGTTCATCGCCTCGGACCTGGAGGGGGACGCGATCGGCTGGGTTCTGGTCAGCGGGCCCGAGGGCATGGCGATCGACCCCGAAACCGGGCTTCTGACCTGGACGCCGGGCACCGACGCGGCGGCGGTTTCGCCGGTGGTGGTGCGCGCCTATGACGAGGCCGGCGGCTTTGCCGAGGTGACATGGGAGATCACCATCGCCGAAGGCTTGAACAGCGCGCCGCAGATCGAAGCGCCGAACGCGGTGGTCGAACTGGTCGAGGGCGAGGAGATGCGCCTGCCGCTGCTGGCCTTCGATCCCGATTTCGACCGCTTGCTGCTTTTTGCCGACAACCTGCCGCGCGGGGCGTTCCTGGATCAGGACACGCAGGAACTGGTCTGGACGCCGCAACCGGGCCAGCGCGGGCTTTACCAGGGGGTCACCATCGGTGCGAGCGATGGCGCCGCGCAATCGACGCAGAGTTTCAGCATCCTCGTTCGGCCGGGCGATTTCGCCCCGGTGGTGGCAACGCCGCTGCCGCTCGAAGTGCGCGAAGGCGATCCGCTGCGCATCCCGATCAGCGCCGCCGATCCCGAGGGTGGCGTGCTGCGCTATTCGGCGCCGGTGTTGCCGGCGGGCGCATCGCTCGATCCCGAGAGCGGCGTTCTGGAATGGACGCCGGGCTTTACCCAGACCGGGGAATACGCGGTGCCGGTCGATGTGAGCGACGGGGCCACCACGACCCGTGTCGTGCTGCGCATCAACGTTGCCAATGCCAATGGTGCGCCGATCCTGCGCGGCTTCGACGACTGGACAGTGACCGAGGGGCAGGCGCTGTTCTTTCGCACCGAGGCGTTCGATCCCGACAACCCCGATTACGTGATGCCCGAGCGCGGCCCGGATGGCACGCTCTTGCATTACGAGGGGTCGCAGCGCAGTTCGGTCGACTATGAAATGACCGGGCTGCCGGACGGGGCCAGCTATGACCCGGGCACCGGGCAGTTCCTGTGGCAGACCGGGTTCGAGGATGCCGGCCGCCATGTGATGCGGCTGACGGTGACGGATGATGGCGATGGCACCGGCGTGGCGGCGACACGCAGCATCGACATCACGATCAATGTCGAGGATCTGAACCGTCCGCCGGAATTGCCCGAGCTGCCCAACCGCACGGTGGCGGGCGGCGGTGTTCTGGAAATCCCGTTGGAATCGGTCGATCCCGATGGCAATGTGCTGCGCTTTACCGCCACCGCGACCCGTGCGGCGGGGGCCGATCAGATCGGGCTCGATCCGACGCCTATTCCGCTTGACGGGTCTTCGCCTTACGGGGAGCTGGTCACGGGGGCGGGTGGCGAGGTGACGCTGCGCCTGACGCCCGCGGAGATGGACCGTGGCGATTGGCGGATCGACCTGGAGGTTGAGGATGACGGTAACGGCACGGCGGACAATGCGCTGCGCGATCAGGGCAGTTTCGTCCTGTCGGTCGAGGCGGCAAATCTTGGCCCCGCGCTGGTGCCGGTTGCCGGGCTGGTCGCGGTTCCGGGCGAGGCGCTGGAACACGAGTTCACCGCGCTGGACGCCGACCGCGATCCGCTGACCTTCGAGATCGAAGGATTGCCCGAGGGCGCGGTGATCTCGGCCGGGTCGGGCTATGGCCGCGCGGTCCTGCGCTGGACCCCGGAGGCGGACGATATCGGCGAGCACATGCTGACCCTGCGCGTCACCGACAGCGGTGCGGGCGATGCGGACGATGCGCTGAGCGATGTGCTGACGATCCCGGTCACGGTCCGGGCCAGCAATGGCGGGCCGATCCTGCAACCGGTGGGCGACATCACGGTGGCGGAGCTGGACACGCTCAGCCTTGCGCTGGGAGCGGCGGACCCGGAGGGCGATCCGCTGACCTGGTCGGCCGAGGGGTTGCCGCAGGGCGCGTCGATCGACCCGCTGAGCGGGGTCATCACCTTCACCCCGCACAGTTTCCAGGCGGGCATTTATGAAGGGATCGAGATCCGCGTGACGGATGGCAACAGATCGGCAACCGAGACTGTCAGCCTGATCGTGACCAACACCAACCGTGCGCCGAGTTTCGTGCAGACCCCGCCGCAGACCGGTCGCGAAGGCGCCGAGTTCGGGTTCCGCCTGCTGGCCGGGGATATCGACGGCGATGGCGTGGTGTTCGAGCCGGTGGGCGCGCTGCCGCCCGGGGCGCGGCTTGACGGGATCACCGGCGAGTTCCGCTGGACGCCGGATTACACGCAGGCCGGAACCCATGTGATCCAGGTGCGGGCGCGCGACGCGGCGGGTGCGGCGAGCGAGCAGGAGATCGACGTTACCGTTCTCGACCGCAACCGCCCGCCGGTTCTGACGCTTGAGAACCGCGCGGTGGTGTTGGGCGAGACGCTGGAATTCGCGGTGGCCGCGAGCGACCCGGACGCGGATGACACGCTGATCCTCGGGGTGGAGAACCTGCCGGAGACGGCGCAGTTCGATCCCGAGACGGGCATTTTGAGGTTCCGGCCCGGGCCGGGCGATCTTGGCGATCACGTTCTGCGTGTCACCGCCTTTGACGGCACCGATCTGGTGGCGCGCAACATGGTGGTGCGGGTCACGCGGACGCCACAGGCGCCGGTTGCGGTGCTGGACGTCACGCCGCGCTTTCCGGCGCGACCCGGGCAGAAGGTGACGGTCTCGGCGGCGGGGTCGGGATTTGTTCCGGTGGTGTCCTACAGGCTGACCATTGACGGCGAGGAGGTGAGCCTCGACGATCTCAACCGGGCCAGCTTTGTGCCGGATGCGCCCGGGCGCATCACCGCCGTTCTGGAAGTGACCGATGCGGATGGGCGGGTCGGGCGCGACGAGGCGGTGATCGCGGTGCGCGACGCCGCCGACAGGGCCGCACCCACGCTGGCGCTGGATATCGCGGACGGCACGGTGTTGCCGGCGGGCGAGGTGATCGGCAGCGTGACCGATCCGAGCCTGGCCAACTGGCGCGCGGTCCTCGTGCCCGCGAAGGGTCCGGCCATCGTGTTGGGCGGGGGCACCGAGCAGGTTGAGAACGGGGCGCTGGGAACGCTCGATCCGGGGTTGGTGCAGTCGGGCTTCTACACGTTGCGGCTTGAGGCCGAGGATATCGCGGGGCTGACTTCGGTGCTGGAGCGGCAGGTCGAAGTGCTGCCGCAGCCGTCGGCGACGTTGCGGCGCACCGAGGTGGATGCGCGCGTGGAGCTGGGCGGTGTCAGTCTCGATCTCGTCCGCAGTTATGATGCGCGCGATGCCGGGCGCGCGGGAGACTTCGGGCCGGGCTGGTCGGCGGGCTGGAGCGATCTGCGGCTGGATGCCGGGCCCGGCGTATCGCAGGGGCGCGCGTTGCGTGATGGCGACCGGGTGCATCTGAGCGCGCCGGACGGCACCCGGCTTGTCTTTACCGCGCGGATCGAAACGCAGGCGATTGCCGGGCTGGATCGCGCGATCCTGCGGTTCACGTCCGAGACCGACGGTTACACGCTGACCCATGATGGCCCGTTGCTGAGCGAGGTCGAGGGCGGGCTTTATTCCGTGGTCAGCGGCCTGCCCTACAGCCCGTTCGGGCGGGGCGGTGAGGTGCTGACGCTGGCTGGACCGGATGGCACGATGTGGCATGCCGACGGGTCCGGTTCGATCAAGGCGATCACCCGGGACGGCACAAGGCTCATCGTGGCCGACAGCGGCATCATCGGGCCCGATGGCAGCGCGGTGCAGATCCTGACCAACCCGCTGGGTGGTATCGCCGGGCTGTTGCTGCCGGATGGCGAGCGACGCATCTATCTTTACGACGATGCCGGGCGGTTGAGCTTTGCCGGCGGTTCGGACGGGCGGGTGCCGATGCATTATGGGTATGAGACCGGCGCGGCCGGTCGTCTCGTGGTGGCGACGGGCCGCGACGCGGCGTTCTATGCCTATGGGCCGGATGGCGCCGTGGACGGGCGCGACGCCGCGCATCATTTCGGGCCGCTGGTCGAAGCCGCGCCGCGCGACACGGTGCTGACGCCGGGCGAAACCGAGGTGATGACGCTTGTCATCCGGGACAGTGAACTTGCCTCGGCCTCGGGGCGGATCCTGTTGCGTGTCGCGGTCTCGGGGCCCTCGCCGGTGGATCTGCGGCTCAACGGGGCCGACCCGCTGTCGCAGGAGGGGACCGGCGCGGACACGGTGGCCATTTTCGTGGTCGAGGCGGCGGGGTTGCAACGGCTAGAAATGACCTCTCCGGATGGTGGGGACTATCGGGTCGAGCTGGGCGCGGCGGGCGATCTGAATGGCGATGGTGCCGTGAACGGTGCCGATCTGGGTGCGCAGGATGGGGCGCCGGTCGATATCAACGGTGACGGTGTGGCCGATGCGGCGGATCGTGGGCTGTTGGTTCAGAACCTTGGCCTGCTGCCGAATTCCGCGCCGGTGATCGTGCCGGAGGCGCAGAAGACCTATACCGATCTGGCGATCGAGATCCCGCTGGGCCGGATGACGAGCGATGCCGAGGGCGACCCGATTTTCCATGAGATCGTCGGCGCGGTGGGCGGCACGGCGACCCTCACCCCGGACGGGCGCGCGATCCGCTTTGTCCCCGAGGCGGGCCGCACCGAGCCGGGCCGGGTCATCGTGCGGGCCAGTGACGGCTATCGCCAGTCCAGCGCCGAAACGCTGGCGATCGACATATCCGGCGCGGCGCTGACCAGCATCGACTTTGCCACCCGCGCGCCCTATCTCGCCGATGGGCAACGGATGGATTTCGATATCACCGGCAGTTTCGCCGATGGTGGCACGGCGCGGTTGCCCGAGGGTTATGTGACCGTCGATTTCGCCGATCCCGCCGTTGCGCGGCTGAGGGCTGGGCAGCTTGAGGGGCTGGGGGACGGGTTCAGCCTGATGACGGCGACGCGCGGCGCGGCGACGGCGGCGACGGTGGTGCGCGTCGGCGCACTCAGCGATTACGATCAGGCGCTGATCCGCTATGGCGCGGATGTCTATCCGGATGCGGTGATCGTCACGTCGGGGGCCGAGCGGCAATTGCTGCTGTTCGATCCGTTCGAGGAGAACGTGATCCTGAGCCGCAACGAGGAGGTGCAAAAATTCGTCGTCAACGGCGACATCGTCGAGGTGACCCCGGATGGCCGCATCATCGGCAAGGCGGTGGGCGAGACCCTGGTGCAAGTGATCTATCGCGCCACCGAACTGCTGGTTCCGGTCAAGGTGCAGGCGCCGGTCGTGGGGCGCAATGTTCCGGTTGGCCGCGAGGGCGGCATCGTTGCGAACGAGGACGGCTATCAGGTCGCGATTGCCGAGGACGCGCTGCCGCGCGAGACCGAGGTCAGCATCGAGACGCTGGGCCAGGACGATCTCGATGTGCCGCCGCTGCCGGATGGTGTCGGGCTGAGTTTTGCGGGGGCGTTCCGGCTCGATACCGGGGATGCGCCGATGCGGATTCCGGCGCAACTGGCGATTCCCACGGATCAGCCGGCAGGTTCGCGGGTGATCTTTTACCGGATCAGCGATTTCGTCACCCGGGACGGGATCGTCCGGGGCTATCAGGAGGTCGAGTCGGGGATCGTCGGTGAGGACGGCATGGCGCGCACCAAGTCGCCGCCCCATGACGGGTTGCAGGCGGCGGGGGACTATGTGCTGGCGATCGCCGACCAGCTTCAGATGGAGCAGCGGAGTTTCGAGGCCGATGTCAAGGCCAAGGGCGCCAGCGATGCGGTGCAGGTCGGTGGCTTTATCGCGGGGAGTTCGGGCGGTGCCTTCATGGGCGCGCTCAGCGCGGGTGGCAAGATGGTGCTGACACTGGCGCGCGACGTCACCAATATCGTCACCACGGTCTTCAACGCCGACAATTTCGCATTCATCGGCGAGAAGGTGGTCGAACTTATCGAGGGGATCGGCGATTTCGTGGTCAGCGTTGTGGGCAGTGCCGCGGCGGAGGCGATTGCAGGCACGGCGCCGGTGATCACCTCGACCAATGCGCTGTTGGTGGCGGAGGGCGAGGAATCGGCCGTGGTCGATCCGCGGCTGGAGGTTCGCGGTGTCCGTCTGGCCGCCCCGACCGGGTCCACGGAGCCGTTGCCAAGCTGGGTCGTCTTCGGCGATTTCGACCGGGACGAATTGCAGAGCCTCATGCTGGATGCCGGGAACGCCGATGTCGACACGGTTCTGCGTGCCAGCGTCGGCAGCGGCGTCGCGGTCCGGGCCGACCATCGTGTCGAAGGCGGAGAGGACGTTCTGACCGTGCGCCCGCCTCGTGACGTGGCGGTGCGCGATGCGGTCGTGGTGCGCCCCGACAGCGCCTTTCAGACCTTCGGTTTTGCGCCGAGCCCGACCCGGTATGCCACCGGTGACGCCACCGGCGGCGGCTATCGTGACGTGACCTGGGAATTCTCCGACGCGGCGCTGATCCGGGGGCGGTCGCAGGATACGTTCGTGAGTGTCGAACGCGGTATCCGCCAGCCCGAGGGTGTCGATGTCGATACCGCCGGAGAGGTTCTGGACCAGCTTATCGTCGTGCGCGAACAGCCCTACGAGGAGCCGGTGACGGGTGACGAGACCATGCGGCCGGCGATGGTCGGGCGGATTCCCATCGGCTATCTCGATGCCGACGGGGCGCCGATCGCCGAGAAGGGCAGCGCGCGCCCGGACAAGGTGGTCCTGACCAATGACGCGACCCGGGCCTATGTCGCGCTGACCGGGGCGGGGGGAATCGCGGTGGTCGATACCGTGCTTTACCGCCAGATCGACGTGAAGCCCGAGGACAAGACCCGCATCAACTTTATCGAGATGAACGGCGCGCGGATCGGTGACGTGTTCCTTGACCGCAACAACGATTTCCTGATCGCCACCGACCGGGCGCAACCGGTGCTCTATTTCATCGGGATCAACCCGGACGATCCGGCCAGTTATCACAAGGTGGTCAGGACACGGGAACTGGACAGTGACTGGCCGATCACCGGGGCGATGATGACGCCGGATTTCAGGCAGGTCGTCATCACCCAGTCGGACCGGGGCGCGGGCGCATCGGACAGCG
Source organism: Paracoccaceae bacterium (assembly GCA_011389685.1). Taxonomy (GTDB): domain Bacteria; phylum Pseudomonadota; class Alphaproteobacteria; order Rhodobacterales; family Rhodobacteraceae; genus Aquicoccus. Next base: position 25,128 of record JAABTV010000023.1, on the reverse strand, counting down.
CGGGCGGGCCGACGGTTCAGCCGGGCAACGGGCGCGCTGCGATCTTTGATCTTGCGAAACTGATGACCGGCAGCGGGCTGGCCGAACCGGAAATTGCCTTTGGCGAGCGGGGTGCGGGCAACGGCACGTTCCTGCGCAACCCGACCGGCGTGCAGACCCGGATCGCGGTCGAGGACAACCGGGTCAAGGCGATCATCCTGGATGGTGGCCGCCAGACCGGCACCGGCGACAGCACCGGGGCCTATAACGGCACGGTCGTGGTTCTGACCCGGGGCAACCCGGATTCGGACGGCGAAACGACATGGGAGGTCGAACGGAACGTGCCGTTCAATTTCCCGCTGGGGGCGGATCACGACAGCGGCTCCGACCCGTTCGACATCGCCGATCCCACCGATGTGGTGTTCGCGCCCGATGGCAAGACCGCCTTTGTGCTGGGCCAGCGGCGGTTCGACGAACGCTTTGTCGAGCGCAACCCGAATCTCACCGAAAATTCCTCGACCACGCGGTATCGCAACAACATCGCGGGCACCAATATCGCGATCATCAAGGATCTGCTTGCCCCCACCAAACCCACCGACACAGCGTCCGGCGATCCCACCACCGCCAAGGTGCCGACCGTTGTCGCCGCCACGCGCGGCATTCCCGAAAGCTGGGGCAGCGATATCGGCCTGTCTTCGGATGGCAAATACCTGTTCATGTCGGGCGGGCGTCAGGGCAATGTTCTGGTCTATGACATTGCGGCGATCGAGACGCTTCTGGACGATGCCGATGACGACGCGCCGTTCTATGACCATCCGATCGACGATCTGCGCACCGAGGACGGTCAGCCATTGCACCGGTCGAGCCCGCGGGTGCTTTTCAACCGTGAGATCGACGTGCGTGGCGCGTTTGGCGTGTTCGCCGATCCGGGCGAACCCGGCCCCGGCGGCACACCGGTCCAGGGCGTGTCGATCCGCGGGGCGGAAGGGGTCAGTGCGGGCCATGCGCCGATCTTTACCGGTGGCATCGCGCGGGCCGTGGCCGAGAGCCGGTCGGTCGTCAACCTGGGCCCGGAAGGGTTTGACGGGCCGCTCGACGTCACCGCAGGCACCGGGTCGATCAGCCTGCCGCGCTATACCGCGAAGACCAATCCGCAGCCCACGTTCCATTTCGAGGTGGACAATCTCGACGAGGTGGTCGAGGTCGAGTTTACCCTGTCGGTGGCGGCCCCCAAGAAGGGGCTGTTCACCCGCGACACCACCCCGACCGAGACCCAGGCGCTGAAAAACCTCGGCTATCAGGATGGCAAGGGACTGGCGGCGCTGCTTGAGTCGCTTGGCTATGGCGATGCGGCGAGCGAGTCCGGGCTGGTAGATCTGTTGGAGGTCGAGGGCAACCGGAACCGTATCTACACCCTGACCATTCCCAAGGAGCGCATCGTTGAAGAGTTCGCGGATGGCAAGTTCAAGGTCACCCTGCCGGATACGACCGTCCTGACCCGTGGTCAGCAATATTACTGGGGCGTCCAGGCGGTGTTGCAAGGGTCCAACAACGACCCGCGCGTCGATCCGGCTTCGGCGAGTCTGGTGATTGAGCCGGACAAGCCACAGCCGGGCGAGACATATGCCGGTGTCACGGTGGTGACCCATGGTCTCAGCCCGCCGATCCTGGGCCCGAATATCGAAGAGACGCCGATCTTTGACCTGGCCCTTGCGATCGGTCGCGCGTCGAATGCCGTGGTGCTTTTGCACGATCCGGGTTTCGGGGCCGAAGGCGGGCGGCGCGTGGGCAACTGGATCGCGCTGAACGGCGAGCCGAGAACGGCGGATGCGCTGGTTCTGGTCCCGGACTGGATTGATGCGACCACGGTCAACGACACCGGGTTCGCCGAGGCGGCGGGCGATACATTCTATGCGGATCTTGTCGATCTGGACAAGAATTACCTGTCCGGGATGCTTGGCTCCCCGCTGCATTTCATCGGGCAGGATCGAGGCGCCGCCGTCAATTCCGAGATCATCCAGCGCCTGCTGGTGAACATGGACGAGGACGATCTGGGTCCGATCCATGTGACCACGATCGACCCGGGGAACGTACAACCGCAGATGAAGGTGCCGCTGGAAAAATTCCTCGGTGCGATCGAGGACATGGGCAAGCTGGTCGCGGTCGGGTTCTTTACCTATGGCCTCGTGCAGGCCTATGGCACGATTCAGTCGCTGGGAACATTGGCGCCTGTCACCGTTCCGGCCCAGATTGCGGCGTTCCGCAATGCCAAGCTTGCCAAGGATTTTGCCGACAAGGTGGGCGATGTCAAAACAACTGTGACACGGCTTGGCTTTAACACGATGGACTTCACCAACTTCCAGGATCCGAAGGTGATCAACTGGAAGGGCGTCGACTTTGCCGACAACTATTTTCAGCAAGCCGTCGACCCCAAGCGCAGTTTCTCGTTCAGCTGGCGCGGTCTGCCTCTGGACAGCGCCGATGTGAACCTCGACCTGACCGGTTTGCCCGGCTTTTTCGAAGATGACGCGGTGCCGGATTTCGAATTCGGTGTGGTCAACAAGACACAGCTTGGAATCGGGGTCGGCACGGTCAATGCGCGGGCCGTGGGGTGGTATTTCGGCACTGTCGATCTTGGCGCCGAGACCTATAACGGCATCGGTGATTCGCCTGACAATATCTGGCGGCAGGCTTCGGACCGGTTCATCGAGACCAAGACCGCCTTTCCGCCGGATTCGAGCCTGTGGAAATTCGGCAAGCTGGCGCGGTATTACAACGACAAGAAGGCGCCCGAGCCCGCGACCATCGCGGAAAGCGCGGAAGGCTTCGAAAAGAACCTCAAGAGCTGGTATATCGCCCGCGAGTTCGAACAGGGCGGCAAGCGATCGGACAATACCGCCGCGATTGACGGGCGCGCCTGGGAGGGTGTCGGCACCGGCTGGTTCTATTCGTCGCTGGGCGGTGGCGCGGGGCTGCGCGGGTTGATCCCGAGCGTGGATCGCGACAAATACGATCCGGCCAAGGTGCAGAACGCGACCCAGCCGGGCCAGCGCGAGGTGATCGAAGACGTCTTTAACGGAGATTTCGAAAGCACCTTCCGCCCGTTCTATGGCCGTGTGCCGATTCCGGGGCGCAGCGCCTATGAGATCGCGGGCTGGTCGTTCCATGGCGGTGGTATCGCCACCGAGGGCAAACCCCTGCGCAACGTCGGGCAGTATGATGGGGCGACGCTGGTGCAGGGCATCCCCTTCTGGGGGCTGAGTTCGGTGGTGCCCAAGCTGTCCGAAGACAAGATCGAGGCCAAGTTCAAGGCGCTCGCCAAGAGCGATTCGAAAGCCGTGGCCGGCACCACCGCGGCGGAAGTCTACAAGGCGGTAAAATTCCTGATGGACGAGACCTTCGCGTTCGATGAGGTCGTGTCGATCCTTGACGCGCTGTCGAAGGGAAAGATTACCGATCTGCCCGGTCATCTGGCCAGTTTTGTCACGAAATCCGGCACCAAGCTGTTTGATCTGATCTTTGGCGGCGGGGCCATTGATGTGCTCAAGGAAATGGCGCTGTCGGATCTGGCGAACAATACCGCCCGACTCAGCTGGAAGGGGCCTGTTCCGGCGACCGGGTTCGGTGCGATCAGCTCGCAGTTGAACAATGCCGCCGAGGCCCGTGAAAGGCTGGCCAATGAAGCCGCGCTCAAGAAGTGGCTGGGCGATGAAACCGCCGATGCCAACCGGGGCGTATCGGTCAAGGGGGCGGCCAAGAAGTTTCTCGTCGACGAACTGAAGAAGCGGCTTCCGGCGATCATGAAATACATCCAGTCGGACCTGTTCAGCTATGCGTTCGAGCTTCAGCCCGGCCGGTCACTGGTGCACAACACCGCGAAGTTTCCCGACAGCAAGGATTTGCTGGGCATTGATGTGACATGGCGTCCGCCGCTCCTGCCGACAGGGACCGGGCCGGAAGTGGTCAACGAGCTTCAGGTCTCGATCGAGGTGGATGGCGTGCTCTACCGGCTCGAGGCGCAGGATGAGGGCGCGTTGGGTCGGCCGACGGTCGACGACTATTTCAAGACGCGTCGGGTGATGTTCAAGCTGCCGCCGGAGGTGGTGGGCGAGGTCGGGCGTATCGTGATCGTCAACACCACCGCGCCCGACGCCGAGCGCAGCCCGCTTTCGGTCGAGCTGGACAACATAAGCTTTGACGGGCGAGTCGTCGTGACCGACAGCGACGGTGACGCGAATGACATGAACATCCTGTTCACCGATGAAGGCCAGAGCTTTGAGAATGCCGACGGGATCGACGTGTTCACCCGCGCCGAGACGACCGGGACAGGCCGCGACCGGCACGAGTTGACCTTTACCAACAACAACGATCTGCCGATCAATTTGACCGTCACAATCCCGCAGAACGATTTCCTGACCGTCGGCGCGGTGGACGGTGCGTGGAAACGCGCCGACGGACGGGACCTGTCCGAGGTGCCGGTGGATATGCGTTCGGGCGCGTCCGGCACCACGCTGACCCTCAGGATGGTGCCCGGGGCCGAGGCGAAACTGTCGTTTGTCGCGTCGGTGGACAAGGACCGGCTGGCCGGGCTTCTGGGGGTCGATGGGCTGTCGCTTCTCACGGCGCAGGCCGAGATCACCTACAAGACCGAGGATAGCGATCAGGTCTTTTCCCAGAACGCCAACTTTCTTTACATGCTGGATGCGGGCGATGGCGCCGCCAATGACGGGATCATCGGAATGGCCGACACCGCCAGCGGGGCGGAACGGTGGATCGAGATCCCCGTGCGCGGCGTTCTGGGGCAGCACGATGGGCTGGAGGCGGCGATCGTCGACGAGCGGCGCGACGAGTGGATGCTGGTCGATACCGGAACGGTCGGGCGGCTCGCGCTTGGGTTCGCACCGCACGGGGTGCTGGCGGCGGCGGGCGGGACGCAGCCGATCCTGGGCGACGAGGGCATCCTCAGGCTGATGTGGCAGGGCAATGAGCTGGGCCAGTACCGGCTTCAGGGTCGGGGCAGTGCGCCGCAGACTGTCAACCTCGATACCGAGGCCCTGCGCGATGCGCTGCGCGACCGGATCGAGGCGCTGCTGGAGCGTGAGGCGGCGGATGAGGTGCCGGAGGACGAGAGTTTCGCCCGGCTGTTTGAGGGGCTGACCGAAGAGAACTGGGAAACCGTCGAGACGCAGATCGAGGCGCGGGTCAAGGCGCTTCTGGCCGCGGCGGGAGAAACGGGATTTGCCGTCGCGCGCGGCGCAACCGGCGATCTGAGCTACAGTTTCAGCCAGGGCGGTGCGGCGAGCGCAAGCCTGCCGGTCGAGGTTTCCGAGACCGAAGAGACCGCCGCCGAGGTAAACGAGGCGTTGAACGAGGCGGTCGAGAGCGAAGCCAAACGCGTCGCCGATCCGAAGAAGGATTTCGATCAGGCCGCCGATCTGATTGCCGGTGCCTTTGTCGGCGAGGAAGGCGACATCGAGGCGCTGGCCGAACTGGCCGGACAGTTCGCGGCCAGCGCACAAGGGGCTATCGCCAAGGCCAGCGACGCGCGCGATGCCTTTGCCCCGGTGGCGGACGAGTTCACCGATATGGTGGATGCGATCAATGGCGACGTGGCGGCCTTCGAGAGGCTGGGCGCAACCGTGCGATCGGCGTTCGCGTCAATCGGAATGACCGGCACGAGTCTGGAGCCGACGCTGACCGATCTTCTTGACGAGCAGGTCGCATTGATCGCGCAGGCCGAGGGGATGGCGGACACGCCTGAGCAAATTCAGACGGTGAACCTGTTCCGCGACCTCAGCGCGCAGATCAGGGGAATGGGCGGCGCGCTGACCGGGATGCTGCGCAAGTCCGGCTTTGTCGAGGGCCGCGGCTTTGAGGCGCGGCCCGAGGTCAGCGACACGGTCAACAGCGAACTCGCGCGGATTTTCAACGGGATGAAACAGCCGGGCAGCAGCGGGATCGGCGGGGTGCTCAAGGGTGTCGCGGATCGGTTGAGCGGTGCCGGGGCCGGTGGAGAGCTGAACTCCGCCTGGAGCGCGATCATCGGTGAAGGCAACAGCACCGCAAGCGGTGTGCAGAGCATCCTTGATGAGGTGAAAGGGATCACCGGCAAGATGGCCGGATTGTTCGACGGGATCGACATCGGTGGCACGCAGCAGGGGATCGAAAATGCGGATGCGTTGCTGAACGACGTCAAGGCGGCCTTCGATGAGTTCGACACCAAGTCGCTCGGCATGCTGGGGGCGACGGCGCCCAGCAAGCAGGCCCTGGAAGCAATCGGCGCGAAGGCGATGACTTCGGCCAACGATCTGATCTTTGCCGCGGATGCGGTCGACGCGGACATTTCGGCCTATGAGGCGGCCCATGCGATGATGCGGGGCAAGGCACAGGAAAGTGCCGGGGAAGAGACAGCCACCGGGATCGAGGATGCCCTTGCCCGCGTGAATGCCCCCAACAAGGTGCAGGTGTCGGAACTGCGCACGCGCGGCGGCTCTCTCCTGAGCGGGGTGGGCAATCTGATCAACCGTCTTGATGGGCTCGATGGCAGTCCGCTCCAGAACGCAATCGGGGATGTGACCAGCCCGGACGGAATTGGCAGTGTCCTGAAGGGTATCGGCGATATGATGGGGGGCACGAAAGCCCTGTTTGACCCGTTGATCGCGAGCCTCGGCCAGGCCGAGGAGACAGGCACCGCGCAGATGAATATGGCCGGCGCCATCGGGGGTGTCGGGAACGCGATTTCGGGGTTTGCACGGCAGGCGCAGAAGCTGCTGGACAATGTGAGCCAGAGCCCCCTGCTGACCGATGCGGCGGGCGGTGGCGGACTTCTCTCGCGCGACGGGGCCGCCGCAATCGTGAACGCGCTCAAGACCGAAGGATCGCCGACCGCGCCGAGAACAAGCGGAGGTGGGTTGCTGGGTGGGACCGGGCGTCTGGCCAGTCAGCTTGCCGGTCTTCTGGGGGACAACGCGGGCGGGACCGAGGTCACGAACCCGTTCAAGCTGCCAATCGATGATATCCGCCAGAACCTTGCTACCATGAGTGATGGAGTTGGCCACATCATATCGGCGTTGGTCGGGCAGGACCCGGAGGCCCCTGTTCCGAGTGGTGTGATGGAGAACCTTCAGACCCTCAAGGAAACCGGCAAGACCGGCAAGGCGTGGTTCGCCGAGGCCGAGGCCGTCGTCGGGACACCGGCGGCCCGCACGGGCGGTGGCGGACTGTCGGGTTTGATCGGCCGGCTGGTCAAGGACCTGTTGCCCGAGGCGTTGCCCGGGGGCGAGACAGTGCTGTCGAATATTCCGGACGCCCTGGGCGCGGTGTTCAGCGGCAACAGTGATGTGTTTGATCGGATGAGCGATCTCATGAAGGGGATCCAGGAGGACGGGACGTCGATCCTCGACCAGTTGGCAAGCGGGGCCCCCCCGGATCCGTCCAAGCGGCGAACCCTGTCGGGCAAGTTGATCGACGTGGATGCCGCGTGGGGGCGCACCGATGCGCAGCTGGGGCTGGCCGAGGCGCAACTCGACAACGCGCGCGATGCGGCGGATGCGGCGGGCGCCGGGGCGGAGGGCGCGCTGGACGCTCTGGATGCGGCGATGGACAGCGCGCTCGGCGCGCTGGCCGGGCAGAATGCCCTGATGGGGGCCGCGCTGGACGGGTTGCGCGCGGTGATCGACGAGATCGACGCGCTTGACCCGGCGGATGCCGCCGGGGCCGCCGACCTGCGTGACCGGCTGGCCGAGAAGGTCACGGAATCACGGGTGGAAGCCGAGGCGACCCGCGAGACGATCGAGGAAACCGGTGAAGACATCGAAGCGCCGCTGGACGCGATTGTCGCCGAGGTTGCCCAGATCGACGAAGCGACGCGACTCGGCTTTGCCAGTTTCGATTTCACACCGGCCAATCCCGGCCCCCCCACCCTGCTGGACAAACTGTTGCGCGACGATGTCGATGACCTGCTGTCCGAGGCACAACAGCGGTTCCGCCTTGATGCGCTGTTCAACGCCAACCATGGGGCGGATCGGGTGGTGATCGACGTTGGCGCGCTTTTCGACGCGCTTCGGGCTCCGGCCGAGGAAGAAGGGTTCGACCCGCTCGCCACCTTTGCCGAGACGGTGGCATGGACCTATGCGCATGAGATCGCGCATACGCTTGGCCTGCCGGATCTTTATGACGTCACCAATGGTGCGCCGCTGGCGGGCGCGGGCATCATGGGCCTGCGCAATGATTTCATGCTGACCGCCGCGCATGAGGGGGTGATCCGCTTTGCCTCGGATGCTCCGGACGCGGGCAAGGGGGCGAGCGTGACGGCGGTGCTGGACATGCTGCGGGTCGCGCGGGACGCCGGTGCGCTGGCGCTTGACGGGGAACATGGTCCCGACTTCCTGCTGGCGCCTCCTGACGGCTCGGTGCTGCTGCCCGGGACGGGCTGGAACGTGTTGGGGGCGGCGACGTTGCTACCGGATGGCGGGATCGAGCTGACCGAGGGCAGCACCAGCCGCAGTTCGGCCTATCGCACCCTCACGCCGCCCGCCGGGGCGACCGAGCTGTCCTTTTCCATCCGCACATTGCTGCCGGTCTCCGGCACGACTCCGCCCGATGCCTTCGAGGTCGCCCTGCTGAGCCCGTTTGGTGCGCCGCTGACGGTCCTGTCCGGCCTTGGCGGCACCGATGCGGCGCTCAACCTGCAATCCAGCGGATCCTTGCGGCTGGCACCGGGGCTGAGCGCTGGCCCGGCCGTGGCCAATGAGGACGGCACGACGACACGAACGATCACCATCGACCTTGCCGCGTTTGAAAATCCGGAGCGGCTGGCCATTTCGCTGGACCTGATCGGGTTCGGTGCGCAGGAGTCGCGGGTCGAGATCACCGATCTCGATTTCGACGTGCCGGGGGGGCTCGTCGATAGCAATGCCGCGCCGGTGCTGACCCGTGGCGCGTCGGTGACGCTGGACGAGGACGGCACGGCCCTGATCGACCTGCGCCCGCTGGTGACGGATCCCGGCGGCGATCCGCTGACCTACGAGATCACCACGCCGCCCGTGAACGGTGTTCTGACCGTGGTCGAGCCGGGCGTCTGGCGTTACGCGCCCGCAGAGGATTTCAACGGGGCAGACAGTCTGCGATTCACCGCGAGCGATGGCTTGCTGCGCCCACTTCCCGTCGAGTTGCGCCTGATTGTGCGCCCGGTGAACGACGCGCCGATCATGGCCGACGGGCGCAGCGCGACGGTGACCGAGGGCGACGTTCTGACGCTCCAGCTGGAGGCCACGGATGCGGATGGAGACGCGCTCACCTTCACGTTGGAGGACGGGCCAGCGGCGGCGACGCTGACTCCGCAGGGCGCGCTTGAGTGGACCGCGCCCGGCGGGCAGGTGACACGGGTTTTCCGTATCCTTGCGAGCGACGGGAACGGCGGCACGGCGCACCAGACCCTGACCGTGGACGTGACCAATGCGGCGCCGATCCTGACCCCGGGCGCGTCGGTCGCGCTGGACGAGGACGGCACGGCCCTGATCGACCTGCGCCCGCTGGTGACGGATCCCGGCGGCGATCCGCTGACCTACGAGATCACCACGCCGCCCGTGAACGGTGTTCTGACCGTGGTCGAGCCGGGCGTCTGGCGTTACGCGCCCGCAGAGGATTTCAACGGGGCAGACAGTCTGCGATTCACCGCGAGCGATGGCTTGCTGCGCCCACTTCCCGTCGAGTTGCGCCTGATTGTGCGCCCGGTGAACGACGCGCCGATCATGGCCGACGGGCGCAGCGCGACGGTGACCGAGGGCGACGTTCTGACGCTCCAGCTGGAGGCCACGGATGCGGATGGAGACGCGCTCACCTTCACGTTGGAGGACGGGCCAGCGGCGGCGACGCTGACTCCGCAGGGCGCGCTTGAGTGGACCGCGCCCGGCGGGCAGGTGACACGGGTTTTCCGTATCCTTGCGAGCGACGGGAACGGCGGCACCGCGCGTCAGGCCCTGACCGTGGACGTGACCAATGCCGCGCCGGTGCTGGATATTTCTGCGCCGGCGGTGTCGGTCGTGGAGACGGCCCTGCGCGTGGATCTCTCCGTGAGCGATCCCGGTGGCGATTCGGTTGGGCCAGTCACGATCGACTGGGGCGATGGCACGGTCGAGACCCTGGCGGCGGGGGTGTTGAATGCGACCCACCGTTACGACCAGTTGGGCATGTTCACCGTCACCGCCTCGGCCCAAGACGAGGATGGCGCGACCGGCAGCGCATCGAAGGAGATCGAGGTGGTCACACCGGGTCTGCGCGTGACGCGTGTCACCTCGGGAAGCTGGGGCGTGAATGTGCGCTTCAACGAGCCGATTGATCCTGGTCTGCCCAACCCCTACCGGATCGAGAGCCGACCGACGGAACCGGTTGACGTGGTGCTTCTGGATGAGGCTGGCGATCCGGTTCGTGGCAGTCTGGTGCTGGATGCGGATGTGATGGGCTTTACCTTCCTTGCGAGCGAGGATGGTTTGCCGCCGGGCGAATACCGCCTGCGCCTGATGGCCGACGACCTTGGCTGGCGCAGCCGGTGGGACGTGCTCGAAGCCGGGCCGCTGGGGTATGAGGAGCGGGTGATCCGCATTGCCGCCGCGCCCGTTACCCTCGACCTTCAGGATGCCGTGCAAATCGCGGGCGAGGCATTGGGCACCGGTGGCGCGGGCCTTGCGATCACGATGAACCAGTCGGGCGGGCTGCGCTCGATGGTGGTTCAACTGGGCTGGGATACCGCGGTGATGGCGCCAAGCGGCCTGGTCTCGGCGCTGCCGGGCGCAACGGTGAGCCGCATTGATGCCGGTGGCGCGGCCGGTCTTGCGCTTTATCGCATCACCTTCGGGACCGCGCCGGTGGCGGGCAAGCTCGAGTTGGGTCGCCTCATGGGTCGCACCCTGCCCGGAGTCGCCTATGGCACCTCCGGCATGCCGCTGACATTGCGGGTGATCGAGATCAACGGGGTCGCCACCGTGACTCCTGCGGCGCGCGTCTTGTCATCGGGGATGCGGGAATCCGGTGCCGTGTCGGCGGCATCCGGCAGTGCTTCGGCGGTGCCGGAAGCGCGGGCCATGACGCTGATCGCACGGCGGGGCGATGCGGATGGGGACGGCATCGTTTCGGCCGGGGACCTGGCGCGGTTCTCGGCGCTGCCTGAGGATGAGCTGATCGGGTTGCGCGCCTGGTCCTTCATCGACCCCAACATGTTGCGCCCGCTGCCCGAGGTGCCAGAGCCCGAGACACCCGGGAGGCCGACCTTCACCGGCATCGGCCCCGGAGATGCGGGTGTCGTGACCTTCCGCCCCAGCGCGGGTGCGAGCGGGTCACAGCTTGGCGCGCTCGGGCTGATCGACGCGGCCCAGGCCGGTGCAGGGCGGGGCAGTCAGCTTCTTTATCTGCGCTACAGCGACCCGGTGCCCCTGTGCCTCGTGCCCGAGGACAGGGCAGACGATCCGGACGCGTCCGCATGGGCGGCGCGTGTCGGGCTGTGCTTTGACGGGCTGCCCGCCGATCTGGCGGATCCCGGCCAGAGATGGCGCCTGAACAGCATCGCGGCTGCGCCCGACCGGTCCGATCCGCCCGGGATGCCAGCGGAGATCATGCCGGCCGAACCGACCGGTAACGGCATGGTTTGCGTGAATGGCACGCTGCCCGAGGGAGTCGAGAAGGGCGACCTGTTCCGCCTTGCGCCGCTGGCCGTGGACCCAGAGCCCGAGGCCGCCGTCATGCCCGACGATGCCTTGCCCGCAAAACACCGCATGTGTTTCGACCAACCTGATGGCACTGCGCCCGAGCCGTCCACCGAAGCGGATGCCGAGATCGAGGCGAGGCAGGGCGCCGCCCTCGGGATGGCGCCCGAGGATTCCGTGCTGTCGCCGTTCACTGCGCTGGCGTTGCTGAGTGCCGCCACCCCGGCACGGGCGGGTATTGGTCGAACCGCGACGGACAAGAAACGCGCGCGCCATGCTATGCTTTTGTCAGAATGACCGAATCGGGTGATTGTCAGATCATGAACAGAAAGAATGGAACATCGAAGGACACCAAGACATCGCCGCCGGATACCGGACCGGTGCCTGAGTCCGAAGACCCTGCCGCCGATGCCGCGGCCGGGCGCCGTGTGCGGCTCGATACCAGCCGGATGAAGAGTTCATATTGCAACGTGTGCAATGCCACCAGCACGCGCGAAGAGGTGGTCATCAACTTTGGCCTCAACCAAAGCTGGGATCGCAGCGATGGCGATCTGGAGATCGAGATTCAGCATCGGATCATCATGAGTCCGCATGCCGCGGGCAAGCTGCGCGACGTTCTGAACGAACTGATCGGGGAATATGAGGGACGTTACGGCACCTTGAAGGACTGATCCCGGTGGAAGGCAGAACGACAGCCGAGGACAGCGACAGGCCCGCCGAGCGGGCGCAGGCCACCGATGCGTCACAGGCCCCGGCCGATCCCTGGCGGGCGTTTCTGGACCCGGCGGACGGCACGGAATTCCTCAATGGATGGCTGGCCATTGCCGGGGCGCGGATCGAAACGGCGCAAGCGGGCGTGCTGTTTCTGCGTGGCGATGCCGGTCGGCTGGGCGTCGCGGCGCTCTGGCAGGTCGGAACGGCGGGAACCGAACGCCATGTCGCGCTGGCCGAGGCCCTGTTGCGTAAGCCCGAGCCGTTGTTGCAGCGCGGCGAAAGCGACACTTTGCTGGGCTATCCCATAGACAGCGGTGGCGTGGTGCAGGGTGTTCTGGTGCTGTCCCTTGCGAGCCATCCGGATGGCGCGGCGATGCGCCGTCTGATGCGCGAACTGCACTGGTCCTGTGGCTGGATCGAGGCGCGTCTGATGCAGGGGCAGGCCGCGCTGGGGCGCAAGCAGGCGAGCAGCGCGCAGCTTTTGACCGGGCTTCTGGCGGCTTGCGATGCGCATGAACGATTCGACGGCGCGGCGCTGGCGCTGGTCAATGCCATTCCCGATCTTACCGGATTCGACCTCGCGGCGCTCGGCATGCTGCGGCGCGGGCGCGTCCGGCTTGAGGCGTTGAGCCGGGTTGCGGCCTTTGGGCGCAAGACCGGGCGGGTCGCGGCGATCGAGGCCGCGATGGACGAGACGTTGGCACAGGTGTCGCCCGTGACATGGCCTGCACCCGAGGGTGAGCGACAAATGATCGACGTGGCGCATCGGGCGCTCGGGCGCGATCTGGGGGCCGGGGCATTGATATCGGCGCCGCTGCTGGTGCGCGGACAGCCGGTCGGGGTGCTTTTGCTGGAACGTGGCCGCGAGGGCGGCGAGGCGGTGGCGCTGGCTGAGGGCACGGTCGAGGAATTGCAACTGGTTGCGGCGGCGCTTGCGCCGCTCCTCAAGGCCAAGCATGACGAGCGCCGGTTGTTGTCGGGACGGTTGCGTGACTGGGCGGGCCGGGGTCTGAGCGCGGTGTTCGGCCGCCGCCCGGCCATCACGCTGGGGGCGCTTGTCCTGGCAATTGCGCTGACCTTGCCGTTCGTCATCCGCACTGATCTGCGGGTGCGCGCGGATGCCACGGTCGAAGGCTCCGAGCAGCAGGCCGCCGTCGCCCCGGTTGACGGGTTTCTTGCCGAAGCGCCGGCGCGGGCCGGACAGGTCGTGCAGGCGGGCGCCGTTCTGGCGCGGCTCGATTCCCGCGATCTGGAGCTTGAGGCCGCCGCCGCCGCCGCCCGGGTCAGCGAGGCGCGGCAGGCGCTGCGCGAGGCGTTGGCCGGGGGCGACCGCGCCTCCGCGGCCGTGGCGAATGCCGATCTGGCCGAAGCGCGTGCATCGGCAAGCCTGATCGACGGCCGGCTGGCGCGGCTGACCATCACCGCGCCTATCGACGGGTTGATCGTTTCGGGCGACCTCAGCCAGAGGATCGGCGCGCCGGTTGGCCGTGGCGACACCCTTTTCGAGGTGGCGGCGCAGGACGGTTGGCGACTGCGCATCGACGTCAGCGAATATGATCTGGGTCTGGTGACCAGGGGTCAGGAGGGGCACGCGGTTCTGGTCGGTCTGCCCGATGCGCCGGTGTCCTTTGCCGTGCAGTCCATCGCCGCCGTATCCGAACCCGGCGATGGGGAGAACCGCTTTCGGATCGAGGCGCTGGTGCGTGACCCGCCGCCTGGGCTGCGTCCGGGCATGGAGGGTGTGGCCAAGATCGTGGCGGGCGAGACATCGCTTGCCATGGCGTGGCTGCGCGGGACGCTATTGCGGATGAAACTGCTGCTGTGGACGTGGCTGCCATGAGCGATACGCATCTGTCCAATGACTGGTACAGGGTCAGCACGGCGGCCCCGCGTCTGCGCCGGGATGTCCGGGTGATCCGGCACATCTATCTGGGCCGGCCATGGTATGTTCTGGCGGATCGCACCGGGGCCAGGGTTCACCGGCTGACCCCGGCCGCGCATGAGGTGGCCGGGCGGCTGGATGGTCACCGCACGGTCGAGGAAATCTGGCAGAACCTGCAGACACGGCTGGCCGAGGATGCGCCGACGCAGGACGAGATCGTTCGCTTGTTGTCACAATTGCACCAGTCCGATCTGCTGGACAACAGCGATACGCCGATGCTGGACGATCTACTGGAGAGGCGCGACAAGGACCGCAATCAGAAGTGGAAGAAGGTGTTGTTGAACCCGCTGTCGATCACCCTGCCGTTGATCGACCCGGACCGTGCGATGATCGTGCTGGCGCGGATATTGGGCGTGGTGCCCCGCGCGCTTTGGTGGGGCGCGGGTCTTGCGATCATCATCGTGGCGCTGGCGATGCTGCCCCTGCACTGGGCGGCGCTGACGGAACGCGGCCTCGAAGGGTTCCTCGACCTCGAAAACCTGGCGCTGATCGCGCTCATCTACCCGTTGGTCAAGGCGATACACGAGATCGGGCATGGCATCGCGGTGCGAAGCCGGGGCGGCGAGGTGCATGAAATGGGCCTGATGTTCATCGCCTTCTATCCGATCCCCTATGTCGAGGCTTCAGCCTCGCTCGCCTTTCCCGGAAAATGGGACCGCGCCGCGGTGGCGGGCGCCGGCGTGATGGTGGAGCTTGTGATTGCCTCACTTGCCTTCCTTCTCTGGATCGGGGCAGAGCCGGGGATGGTGCGCGCAGTGCTGTTCAACACGATGATCGTCTCGGGGGTGTCGACGCTCCTGGTGAACGGCAACCCGTTGTTGAAGTTCGACGGCTACCACGTGCTTTGCGATGTGATCGAGATTCCCAACCTGTCCAAACGCGGCAACGCATGGTGGGGCGAGGTGGCGCGGGTGCATGTCCTCGGGACCGGCGAACGTGCCCGAACGCGGATGCAGGTGGGCGCGTGGGAAAGGGTCTGGTTCGCGCTCTACCCGCCCGCGGCCTTCGCGTATCGGGTTTTCATCTCGCTCACGATCGCGCTTTTCGTGGCGACGACCCACCGCTTCGCGGGGGTATTGCTGGCCTTGTGGTCGATCACGCTGATGCTGATCTGGCCGATCGTCAAGACCGCGCACAAGGGGCTGACGGACCCGCGCATCCAGCGCGCCGGGCAGCGTGCGGTGCTGGGCGCGGGGGGTGTGGCAGTGGTGGCTGGCGGGCTGATCTTTGCCGTCCCGCTGCCGCATTACGCGGTGGTGCAGGGGGTTGTCTGGTTGCCCGAAGAGGCGATCCTGCGCGCGCCGCAGGCTGGCCGGATCGCGGTGATGCATGCGGGGCACGGCGCCGCGCTCATGCCCGGCGCCCCGGTCGTCACATTCGCAGCACCCGATCTGGAGGCCGAGGCGCAGGTCAGCGAGGCCCGGCTGCGCAAGGCCGAAGCCAGGTATGCCGCCGCCCGTGCTGTGGCGAGGACCGATGGACGCGCCGATGTGGCGCAGGCGCGCGGCCGGGTGACCGAGGCGCGTCGCGCGCGCGATGACGCGCTGGCGCGGTTGAAGGCGCTCAGGATCGATGCGGCCCTGCACGGCAGGTTGAACTTGCCTGACGAGACCGGGCTTGTGGGGCGATTTCTTTCGCGGGGGGACATTTTCGGGCATATCCTGCCCGAGGCCGACCCGGTGATCCGTGTGGCCATGCCACAGGACCTGGCCGCATTGGTTCAGCAGGAGTTGCGGGGAATCGGGCTGCGCCTCGCCCATGCGCCCGACCGGGTAATGCCGGCCCATGTGTTGCGTGTGGTGCCGGCCGGGGGCGATGCCCTGCCGTCGGCGGTGCTGTCACTGGATGGCGGCGGGCCATTCGCGACATTGCCCGCCGGGAACGGACCGCTGCGCAGCGCGACGCGGCTGTTCCAACTGGATCTCGGGCTGCCCGAGGGCGCGCCGCGCCCGGCCTATGGGATGCGCGCGCATGTCCGGCTCGGGTTTGCCCCGAAACCGATGGCGGTGCGTCTGGCACGCCAGTTCCGCGCGCTTTTCCTGCGAGCGTTCGATGTCTGACGTGGCGCGGCCATGGTGCGCCCCGGACCGGGCCGACACGGTCGAACCCGAGCGAAGGCCGCGCGTGCCGAAACGCTCGGACGAGATCGTGCTGACGCTTCTGTCTCACCTGCGGCGGGCCAGCACGGGTCCCGGGCTGCGCAGCTGGTTCGAGACACGCGACGTGATGCGCATCGGTCGGCGGCTTGCCGCGCTGGACGACGCAGCCCTGGCCGACAGGGTGCGCGCGCAGGCTCCGGTTCTGCTGTCGCGCGGGCTTCGGGGCCACCCGATGCGTGTTGCGGCCGCCGGGGTTCGGGAGATGACCTGGCGCAAGCTGCGGATGCGTCACCACCCGGTTCAGATCACCGGAGGTCTTGCCCTGGCGCGGGGGCGGATCGTCGAGATGGCCACCGGTGAAGGCAAGACGATCACCGCGCTCATCCCGGCCGTTCTGGTGGCCTTGACCGGCACACCGGTGCATATCATCACCGTCAACCGCTATCTCGCCGAGCGGGACGCTGAAACGCTTGGCCCGGTGATTGCCGCGCTGGGGCTGACGCACGGTGTCATCACCGATCAGACCGAGCACCATCTGCGGCCTGCCATCCATGCCCGGGACATCGTGTTCTCGACCAATTCCGATATCGCATTCGACTATTTGCGCGACCGTCTGGCATTGGGTCGGGACCGCACCGCGCTGGAAACGATCGCGCGGCGCGCCCTCGGTCGCGACGGCGGGCGGGATGCTGCGCGGATCCTGACGCGGGGCCTTGGTTTTGCGGTGATAGACGAGGTGGACAGCATCCTGATCGACGAGGCGCAAACACCGCTGATCATCACGGCCCAACGCCCCGGCGGGGACGCTGCGCGGGCTGCGGATGATGCGCTGTTGGCGCTGGCGGACAGCCTGGAGGAGGGCACACATTTCCGGCTCGACCGCAAGGCGCGCGCGGTGCGTCTCCTGCCGCCGGTGGCCGATGTGCTGGCCGGGCTGAAGCCGCCCACGCCGGAGCTGATCCCCGAGATCGCCCGGCGTGAGGCGATGGTCAAGGCGCTGTCGGCGTTGCATTTTTACAGGCGTGACGAGCATTACATTGTCACCGGGGATGGGCTTGCCATCGTTGACGAGTTTACCGGCCGCGTCATGCCCGATCGCCAATGGCAGAGCGGGTTGCACCAGATGATCGAGGCCAAGGAGCGCGTCGAGCGGTCGGGCAAACGCGAAACGCTGGCGCAGATCACCTATCAGACGTTCTTTGCCCGCTATCTTTGGTTCGCTGGAATGACCGGCACCGCCGCGGAGGCGGCCCGCGAATTGCGGTTGAGCCATGGGCGTGCGGTTCTGCGCCTGCCGACCCATCGTCGCATACGCCGCAAGACCGAACGCACCCGGCTTTTCGGCCGTTCCGATCGTCGCTGGGCGGTGGTGGCGCGGGACGCGGCGCGGATCGCGGCGAGGGGGCGGCCGGTGTTGATCGGCACCCGCTCGGTGGCGGCGTCCGAGGAGATTGCCGAGCGGCTGCGTGCCATCGGTCAGGTGCCGACCGTCCTCAATGCGCGGCAGGATGAGGACGAAGCCGAGATCGTGGCGCGTGCGGGGGAGCGGGGGCGTATCACGGTGGCGACGAACATGGCGGGTCGGGGCACAGATATTGTGGTGCGGCCGGAGATCGAGGCTATGGGTGGTTTGCATGTCATTGTGACCGAGTTTCATGGCTCGTCGCGCATCGACCGGCAGTTGATCGGGCGCACCGGGCGGCAGGGGCAGCGTGGATCGGCCGCCGCCTATGTCTCGCTTGAAGACGCGCTTTTTGCCGACATGGCCCCGGGGATGGTGCGACTCCTGCGCGCGATCACCGCCCGCTGGCCCGGCCAACTGCCGGGTTTTATGGCCGAATTCCTGCGCAAACTCGCCCAGTCGCGGTCCGAGCAGCGCGGGCGCAAGCGCCGGGCCGAGACGGTGCGCCGTGCCCGCAAGCAGGACAAGGCGCTCGGGTTTCGCCCGGACAACATCTGATCGGTTAGGCCGCCGGATGAGCGGCGAATCGCCGAGGGTTAACGCCATCGACAGGCCGGACTCGGGGGGGTGACATCCGGCTGCCGCCCGGCTGCCCCCCGGCTGCCGGGTGACGCGCGGGGCCAGGGGTTAACCGGGCGTGCGGTGACTCCGTCAAAGATCGTGGCGCATGAGGATCCGGTCGGTGCGGATGCCCCCGGCCAGCACGATCCCCTCGCGCCGCCCCCATTGCTCGAATCCGCGCGACTGGTAATAGGCGAGGCCACCCGCGTTGTGGGCGCGGATCGCGGCGTTGATCCAGGCATAGCCCAGATCATGAGCGGCGCGTTTCGTGGCCTCGAAAAGCCGCGCGCCGATGCCGAGCCGGGTCTGACCGATGCGGGTGAAGGTGGCGATATCGCAAGCCTCGGGCGGCAGGTCCGGGTGCGGGCCGATCCATTGGAAGCCCAACAGCACGCCGCTGTCATCCTCGGCCACATGCCACGCGCCGCGCCCCCCATCGTTTCCGATCCAGTCCGAGAGGATTTCGGGCGAAACAGGCTCGGTCATGGCCGTTGTGCCGCCCTCCTTGATGATCGCATTGAGAAGATCGGCCATGGCGCGGGTGTCGAAGGGTGAAGCGTGGCGGATGTGGATCATGGCGTTACCTGTCCGGGGTGGGTTGGAGAAGGCTGGAGTTTTGCAGACTCAGGCGTCATTAGCGTGTGTCCGGTTTGATCGAACGTGCCCCGCCCGGAACGGCGGCGGAGCCGCCCGGGCAGCACCTGGCCGCCCCGTCGTGCCGGAGGTACGTCTTTGGCGTGACCGGGTGCTTTTGAGAGGACGCTCTCCGCTTCGGGCAGGGGATGACGTTGCAAGATAAACTGCCCAACGCTGGTGAGCACCCGATCGCGGCCATCTGCTGCCCTATTGTCCGGCACGGGGCGATTCCGTTCAGATGCGGCATGGTGTAGAGACTAAATCTCGGCCATCAACGCGGCGTGCCGCGCGGTGAAATCCTCGCGCACCTCGCGGGGCGGGCGCAGGTGGATATCGAGGCCCCGGGTCAGTTCGGGGCGCGGTTTGCCGAAAAACCTGTTGGCCTCCTCCACGGTGAAACCGGCGATCTGCGTCGCCTCCATCCAGGCGGACACCCGGTCGGCGGACTTGATCCTTTTCTTGACGGTCGTGGGAATCGTCGCAGGCAGGCCAAAGCGGATATGGATCGCGGCGGCGAGCCGGTCATCGAGCGCGCAATAGCCCGGGCCAACGGCGGATTTCACCGGGGAGATCATGTCGCCGATCACGTATTCCGGCGCGTCGTGCAACAGCGCGGCAAGGCGCCATTTCGGGGACGATTTCGGCTCTAACCTTGCGAAAAGCGTCTCGACCAGCAGCGAATGCTCGGCCACGGAATAGGGCCAGTCGCCCCGCGTCTGGCCGTTCCAGCGGGCGACGAAGGCAAGGCCGTGGGCGATGTCCTCGATCTCGATATCCATCGGGGTGGGATCGAGCAGGTCGAGCCGCCGGCCGGACAACATACGCTGCCATGCGCGGGGCGGTTTCGAATTGGGGCCGTGTGCCATATTCCTGTCTGCTCCCACAAGACGCGCCCTCTTTTTGCCACATTCGGGGCGCAGGATGAACGCATTGCGATTACCTGCTGCCACGTCGCGCGACAAGACCGGGAAACCGGCCCGCGTGACCGCGTGATTGCCAAGACAAGACCGGCGCGCGGAATTTCTCTCTCTGACCGCGCGCCTTTTGGATCGAGGCAGCGGGAAAGGAGCAGACCCATGCTTTTCGAAAGGATTGTGGCCGCCGGTCTGGCGGTGGGCGCGGTTGTGACCGCGATTCCGGCCCATGCGGGCGATTGCGCGATGCGCACGCAGGTGGTGGAGCGGTTGCAGCGCGATTATGCCGAGCGGCTGACCGGTGGCGGGTTGAACGATGCGGAAGCCGGCGAGGCGGTGATCGAGATCTGGGCCTCGCCCGAGACCGGCAGTTTCACGGTGATCCTGACCGGGGCGGATGGGGTGAGCTGTATCCTGGCGACGGGAACCGATTGGTTCGAGACGCGGGACGTGATGCCCGAACCGGCCGGGATCGAAGGCTGACAACCTGTTCAAACGGCTTTTGTCGCAGCGATCAGCCCTTTGCCGCCGCCATGGTGCCGTCGCAACCGGACAGGAAAAAGGCGTTGCGCTCCATCATGCCGCAACAGCGGTAGGCGAGATCCGGGAATTGCGTATTCAGGAACTCGAGATACATGTTGCGCTGCCAGGGACGCTCGGCTTCGAGGATGATCATCGGGCGAGAGCGGGTGATGGTTTGACGCGCGCCCAGAAGCGCCTCTTTCTCGTGGCCTTCGACATCGAGATGCAGGATCGAGACATCGCGGTCGGGCGTGACCAGATGATCGAGCGGCACCACTTCGACCTCGATGCTTTCGCCCTGATCGGGCGAGTCCACGAGACGGGCGCGCGCGGCGGTGGCGCTTCCACCGGTGCGGGCGAGTTGCAGGTGCAGCCGGGCCTCTTTCTCGCCCACGGCGACGGCGGCGAAGGCGATGTTCTCCAGGCCGTTGAGGTCGATGGTGCGTTGGGCGGCCGCGAAGCTGAGCGGGTTCGGTTCGAAACTGATCAGGCGTGATCCGGGGGCGAGGGCCCGCGACAGGGCGGGAAAGAAATCACCGATGAAGGCGCCGCCGCTCACGATATCGCCGGTGCCGCAGCGGTTCTGCATCAGCAGCAAGGTTCTGGGTTCGTAAACCCCGGCCTGTTCCAGGATCTTCGGGATCTCGCGTTTCGCATAGTCATCCGGGACACAGTAAAACCCGTATTCATTCACGCAAACGCGGTGATCAAAGTCCATGAAGCGGGTCCAGAGGCTATCATTTGATTTCGTTGGGTCGGAGCGTTGAAATCTATGTGGTATCCGGTCGCGTTGTCAATTAGATCGCGGGTTGATAATCAGGCACGCTCTGGACGTGTCGCTACAGGAGCAAGTTGGATCATGGTGCAAGACTATATTGTAAGGGACATCGACCTCGCGGAGTATGGCCGCAAGGAAATGGCGATTGCCGAGACCGAGATGCCGGGGCTGATGGCGCTGCGGGCGGAATATGGCGCGGAAAAGCCGCTCAGGGGCGCGCGGATCGCGGGCAGCCTGCACATGACGATCCAGACCGCGGTGTTGATCGAGACGCTGGTGGAGCTGGGCGCGGATGTGCGCTGGGCCTCGTGCAACATCTTCTCGACGCAGGATCACGCGGCGGCGGCGATTGCCGCGGGCGGCACGCCGGTGTTCGCGGTCAAGGGCGAGACCCTGCCGGAATACTGGGATTATGCCGACCGGATCTTTCATTTCGAGGAGGGCGGCGCGAACATGATCCTCGATGACGGGGGCGATGCGACGCTCTACATCCTGATGGGCGCGCGGGTCGAGGAGGGCGAGGACGAGTTGATCGCCGTGCCGACATCCGAAGAGGAAGAGGCGCTTTTCGCGCAGATCCGCAAGCGGATCGCGGACACGCCCGGCTGGTTCATAAAACAGCGTCACATGATCCAGGGCGTGACCGAGGAGACAACGACCGGGGTGCATCGGCTCTATCAGATGATGGAGAAGGGGCACCTGCCCTTCCCGGCGATCAACGTGAACGATTCCGTGACCAAGTCGAAATTCGACAACAAGTATGGCTGCAAGGAAAGCCTTGTCGACGGCATCCGGCGCGCCACCGACACGATGATGGCGGGCAAGGTGGCCGTGGTTTGCGGCTATGGCGATGTGGGCAAGGGCAGCGCGGCGTCGCTTCGCGGCGCCGGCGCACGGGTCAAGGTGACCGAGGTCGACCCCATTTGCGCGCTTCAGGCGGCGATGGACGGGTTCGAGGTTGTGACGCTTGAAGACGTGGCGGCGAGCGCCGACATTTTCATCACCACCACCGGCAACAAGGACGTGATCCGCATCGAGCATATGCGCGAGATGAAGGACATGGCCATTGTCGGCAATATCGGCCATTTCGATAACGAGATCCAGGTGGCCAGCCTGAAGAACCACAAATGGACCAACATCAAGGACCAGGTGGACATGATCGAGATGCCGGGGGGCAACCGGATCATCCTTCTGTCCGAAGGGCGGCTGCTCAATCTCGGCAATGCCACCGGGCACCCGTCTTTCGTGATGTCGGCCAGCTTCACCAACCAGGTGCTGGCGCAGATCGAGCTGTTCAGCCGGGGCGACGATTACGAGAACGAGGTCTACGTGTTGCCCAAGCATCTCGACGAGAAGGTCGCGCGGCTGCATCTCGACCGGATCGGTGTGAAACTGTCCTCGCTCAGCAAGGAGCAGGCGAATTATATCGGGGTGAGCCCGGACGGGCCGTTCAAGCCGGAACATTACCGCTATTGAATCCCGCGTCAGGGACGATCACGATGGGCCCCGGAATTCCGGGGCCTTTTCATTTGGAGTATGCGTGATGCGGGTGATCATCTATGGCGTGGGTGCGGTTGGCGGGGCGGTGGCCGCCGCGCTGGTCGAGAACGGGCAGGAGGTGATCGGCATCGCCCGGGGTGCGCAACTGGACGCGATCCGGGCGGATGGCCTGCGGGTGCGCTCGCCGGTGTTCGACCGTGTGGTGCGGTTTGAATCTGTCTCTGATCCCGCGGAAATCGCGTTTCGCGAGGATGACGCGATCCTTCTGTGCATGAAGACGCAGGACACCGCACCGGCGCTCGAGGCGTTGCGGGCGGCGGGGGTCTGGCAACAGCCGGTCTTTTGCGTGCAGAACGGCGTGGCGAACGAGCGGATCGCGCTTCGGATCTTTCCCAACGTGCATGGCATCACGGTGATGCTGCCCGCCGGGCTGTTGGCGCCGGGGGATGTGGCAGCGTGGTGCGAGGCGCAATTCGGCATGTTCGATATCGGGCGCTATCCGCAGGGCCATGACGCGGACGACGCGCGGCTGGCGGCGGTGTTCGAGGGCAGCATGATCACGCCGTTCATCCTCGATGATGTGATGAGCAGCAAATATGGCAAGCTTCTGTTGAACCTTGGCAATATCACGCAGGCGGCGCTGGGCCGGGGCGTGGAGGCGGGCGAGATCGGCGCGGCGCTCAAGGATGAGGCCAAGGCGGTCTATGCCGCCCACGGGATCGCGCCGGTCGACCTGAGCGAGAGCGACCCGAGGCGCAAGGCGTTGATGCGGTTCGGCACGATCGAAGGGATCGAGAATGTCGGCGGCTCGACGGTGCAGAGCCTGGCAAGGGGGGCCGGGTCGGTCGAGACAGATTACCTGAATGGCGAGATTTCCCTGATGGGGCGACTGGCGGGGGTTGCGACGCCGGTGAATGACGCGGTGACGCGGCTGGGGGCGCGATTGGCGCGCGAAGGCGCGGCACCCGGGTCGATGACGCTGGACGATCTGCGCCGATTCATCGGGTGATGCCGTGGCGGCGAGAAGCGCGCCAGTTTTCCCTTTGTGTCGTCAAGATCACGCGCTAGTCTTGCCCATGGCGCAAGCAGGAGTTCTTGCAACGGCGGAAACGTCAGACAGGTGGAGATGTAGACAATGGGTAAACGCGACGATTTGATCGCACGATATGCGGAAGACCTCAGGACCAAATGCGGCATGACGGCGGACATGGATCTTTTGACCAAGGTCACGATCGGTTGCGGGCCGGCGATCTATGATGCCGACGCCTCGACCGTGGCGGCGACGCAGGAGAGCGAGCTTGAGACGGTGAAGAACAATTTCCTGATCAAGAAGCTGGGCCTGGCGGACGGTCCGCAACTGATGGAGGCGATCAAGTCGGTGCTGGAGACCTATGGCCAGTCGGAGCGCAACAAGTATCGCGCCGTGGTCTATTACATGCTGGTCAAGCATTTCGGCAAGGAATCGGTCTACGGCTGAAACCGGCCAAGAGACGATGCCGCTCGCGCGCCCCTTGATGGCGGGCGTTTCGGATCTTGCGGGTCAGAACAGGATGGCGGCCAGCACGTAAACCGCCATGACGATCACGATGAGCGAGCCAATCGTGTAGAACGTGGCGCGGGTCTCGTGGCTTTTGGCGGTGCCATAGGACCAGGCATGCAGGGCGCGGGCCGCGACAAAGCCATACATCAGGATCTGGGCCAGAAGCAGGGGCGGCGAGACCGCGACGAACAGGAAGCCCGCGGCAAGGAAGCCGGGAATGTTCTCGAGATCGTTGCGGTGCATCCGGCGCGACCGATCGACGTAATCATTGGGTTCGAGCTGTTTCGGATCGGGATCGGTATTGATGCGGCCGGGTCGGAGGTCTTCGGGGCTGGCATAGCCGGCGTTGACCTTGGTCATCCGGTAGACGGTCACCCAGCCCTGGCCCATGATCTTGAGCACCATGAGCGCGGCGGCGATGGCATAGGTCACGAAGACCGGGTTTTCGAGCGTGTATAGAGACATGTTTTTCCCCCCGTTCCTGGCAGGAGAATGCGGATTTTCCGTGCATCTGTCAAAACGGCCCGGGTCAACGGTGCTGCGCGCACCCGGCGGACACCACGGATTTGAACCAAATACCCGGCATTCGGTGTTTGCCCGGGCCATGCTGGCGCGCTATCGTCGTTCTTGCCCGAGTCAGGATGGCCGGACCCAGTTTCATAAGTCGCGTGTGGTGAGTAGGGAGCACGTGGGGAGACGGAGGGTTCTGGTTGTGCCGGGGCCCTCCGTTCATGTGTTGGGGATGTGTTGCGCGGGTGGACGCCTCCGGCGGGAGTATTTCG